>CAYWBS010000016.1:0-15710 GCA_964456215.1 uncultured Hyphomicrobiaceae bacterium | reverse complement strand
ATGGGTAAATCAGAACGCCAGGGGAACGAGAGTCAGAATAGACGACCCCAAATGAGTCAGAATGACAAAGCCGTATACTGCCTAACCTATTGAAATCGTTGGCTGGGGCGGCAGGATTCGAACCTGCGGATCACGGGATCAAAACCCGTTGCCTTACCGCTTGGCTACGCCCCAAAACAAATACAGGCGTCCGATGAAGAAATGGCGTGCACCCAAACATAACACACATGTGCTTTCAAGGCCTTTCTGTGCATGCGCACAAGAGCCCGTTTGAATGGATGCGACGGCGCCGCAATGTGTATTCGAAATTCTCCAATTGCGGCAAACTCAATTCCGCATCCTGTCGGCCAAGTAGTTGCGGCCCGCGACAGATATTCCGAAAGCGTTTATTGGCGACGTACCAATGAGAAAGACCTTTTTTTATTTAACGGAGCGTCTTATGCTAGTCTAAGCTGAACCAATATTGGAAGAGGATACGGTACATGAAGGCCACCCTTATTCTCATCATTTCTTTATTCACATTTGTTCTGACGTCAGGGACGATTCTGGCTTGCAATCATGACATTTTGTGCGCCGACGGCTGGGTTTGGTCGGATGACGAAGGCACCTGTGTGGAAGCCGAGTCCGGGACGTCCTAAAGCGTGCATCTAATCGTCGAAGAGCCGGACGGATAGCAGATGAAAGGCTATCTCGGTGTCTCATTCATGAAAGTTCTTGCCGCGGTCATTTTGCTCTGCGTCTCCGGCTCCTGGAGTCTGGCGAAGGATGAGCCGCAGCTGCGCCCGATGATCGTTTCCATGGCGCAGCACTTTGTCCAGGAGCATTTCATGCAGGGCCGTTCCGGTCATTATCATATCGAATTCGATGTGGCCTATTTGCATCCCCAGCCGCAGCCGAAGTTCTGGGCCGTTGTCGGCGGCTTCGTTTCCGACCAGAATATTTCCAATACCTATGTGGCAGCCGTCCGCCAGGTCTGCGCAAATATTTCAGACGTCAAATGCTGGAGGCTCGAAAAGCTGGCCATCAATAATGAGGTGATTCTGAATACCAGCCCTCCGCTCTAAATTTGCACAGCAATTCTGGCAGCCGTCAGTCTCTGGCCAAACGACCCCATTCCGATATCCGCAAACCTTGAGAGCCCCTCTAATGAATCAGCACGACACTCCGGTGACAAGCGAAGAACATTGGGCCGATAAAGGCGGCATCCGCCTTTTTCTCTTCGAAAAATATGTTGGATCGCCTTCGGATCGCAAGGCAACGATCCTCTTTGTCCACGGCTCCTCCATGGCCTCGACGCCGACCTTTGACCTCGAGGTCCCGGGCCGCCCGGACTCCTCCGTTATGGATTGGTTCGCAAAGCGCGGTTACGATACCTGGTGCGTCGACATGGAAGGCTACGGCCGTTCGGACAAGTCCCGCGATATCACATTCGATATCGCCAACGGCGCGGAGGATTGTGCCGCCGCCAGTGCCTACATTCAAGAACTCAGAAAGTCAGGCCCGCTCCTCGTCTATGGCATTTCGTCGGGCGCCCTCAGGGCCGCCAAATTCGCCGAGACCCATCCCGAACAGGTCAAGCGGCTGGCGCTCGACGCCTTTGTGTGGACCGGCGAAGGCAGCCCCACCCTCGAAGACAGGCGCAAAAAGCTTCCCGGCTTCCGGGGCAGCAACCGAAGACCGATCGACAAGGCGTTCGTGCAGTCCATTTTTGCCCGCGATCATCCCGGAACGGCCGAGCAAAAAGTCGTCGATGCCTTTGCCGACGCGATCACGGCTCTCGACGATTCCGTTCCGAACGGCACCTATATCGACATGTGCGCCAACCTGCCGATCGTCGATCCCGAGAAAATCACCGTGCCGACGATTATCATGAGAGGGCAATATGACGGCATTGCCGGGTTCGACGATCTGGTTACATTTTTCAGCCGGCTGCCGAACCCGGACAAGCAATTCGCGGTCATGCCCGGCATCTCACACGCCAGTTTTCAACAAAAGAACTACAAGCTCGTCTATCACATTCTGGCGTCATTCTTCGAGCTGCCGGAACCGGTCTACCGCAGCACATGATGCGCCCGACCGTCACCGCATCTCTATTTTAGATCCCGACCCGCGCCATCTGGCCCGCCGGGTAACGCGTGCCCACAACATCGGCGGCCGAAATCGCGGCTCCAAGGCCATCAAGGGCGTCTTGGCCGATCGAAGCCGAAAGCGCCCTGATATTCTCCGCCAGATGCGAGATTTTCGTTGTTCCCGGTATGGAGACAACGTCCTTGCCTCGCGACAGGACCCAGGCAAGCGCGACCTGCGCCGCTGTCAATCCGTGTTCCCCGGCCAAGCGCTCGAGCGGCGCCATCAGGGCGAGATTGTGTGAGAGATTGCCGTCCTGGTAGCGCGGCATCGCCCGCCTGCGGTCGTTCTCCGACAAGCTATCGAGCGATTTGATCGTGCCGGTCAGGATACCCCGGCCAAAGGGACAATAGCCGACAAATCCGATACCGAGTTCGCGGCAGGTCGGCAGAATTTCCGCCTCGACCTCGCGCGTAAACAAGGAATATTCGGTCTGCAGAGCGGTAATCGGATGTGCCGCATGGGCGCGGCGGATGGTCTGCGTCCCCGCCTCCGACAATCCGAGATGGCGGATTTTCCCCTGCTGTTTGAGCTTCGCCATGGCACCGATCGTATCCTCGATCGGCACATCAGGATCGATCCGGTGAACATAGAAGAGATCGATCACATCGACGCCGAGCCGTTTGAGGCTGGCGTCGCAGGCCTCAAGAACATATTCGGGACGGCCGTTGACCGAGGGCGTTCCGTCCGCCAGGCGGATATTGCCGAATTTCGTCGCCAGGGTGACCTTGTCGCGGATCGACTTGATCGCCCGGCCGACGAGCTCCTCGTTCTTCCCGGCGCCATAGGCATCCGACGTGTCGACAAATGTGACGCCAAGCTCAATTGCCCTCCTGAGCGTCTGTTGACAATCCTCCGGGTCAGGCGGGCCGTAGATCGGGGTCATTCCCATACAGCCCAAGCCGATCGCCGAAACAGTCAAGGGGTCTGATTTTCCGAGTTTGCGCTGTTGCAATTGTTCTCTCCTCAGTTCGCATCGTTGCACGCGTCGGCCGCGGCAGACGGTTTTCCGGTGATTTTGCCGGTAAACCACTCGCCATTCCGTGGCATGTCATTCCATAAACTCGACGATCTCGAAACCCCGGTTGCGGTCGATGAGATAGACGAGTCCCCGATCGTCGATATCGACGTCATTGGTCTGCGGCGCGGCTTCGCCCGGGAAGGAAGCCGGAATATAATAGCCGGCCTCTTTTGGCATAGCCGGATCGGCAATATCCACGACCCTCAGGCCACCCGCAAACCAGGCACAGAACACCAGCGTTCCGTCGATATGTTCCTGGAACTGATGAAGGCCGAAGCGTCCCGGCGCGCGCGCCCAGGGCGAATCCAGTTCGCTGACATGAAACGTTGAAATCGGCTGCGGATCGCTCACATTCGAAACATCAAATACCCAAAGGCCGGCATGGGGTTGCCCATGCCGGTGCGCGTGTTCCTCATCCGCCACAAGCGCTATTTTCCGTCCTGATATTTCATGGGAGGTTGGCAGAAATGTATGGGTCGGTTCGACCACCCAGGGATGATAGTCATAGCTGCCGACCGTTTTCGGCGCCCGGATATCCGATATATCGATAACCCGCATTCCGGCGTGCCACACCGCCGCCCACAGATAATCGCCTTGGCGCATGGCGTGATGCAGACGGTGGTCAGTGCCGGACCAGGTGGGGACCTCGCCGCCAGCCACATGCTGACCCGGAAGCCACCACCGCGAGATTTCCAATGGCCGAGCGGGCTCCCGGATATCGTAAATCACAAGAATATTGCCGACATATCCGTCCATCTCCGTCGAGATATACGCGTACTCACTGTCAAGATCGAAACGGTGGACGCCAGACCCGTGCGTGCGCTGGTGATGGAGAAGGCTGGGCGCCGACGGATCGGAAATATCCCAGAGCTTGAATCCGCCATCCCGGTAGTCCTGGGGCCTGGCTCTTTCCAGTTCAGCAATTTCCGACGGCTCGACGCCAAGCTCCGCGGCAAGCTCGGCCGCTTCCGGCGGCCGTCCAAGCACACCTTGAAGCTCCGTTCTGAGCTTTGGCAGTCTTTCCGCCCGCCGGAAAAAATGCCTCCGGTTGCGTTCGACATTGGTGACCATAACCCCGCCGACGACTCGCACTTTGTGACTGTGCGAACCATCGCCATCCAGCATAAGCGTCGTCAGGAGCCGCGGCTTGGCCGGATCGGAAACGTCAATGATGGACGTCCCGTGGGGCGGCGCCATATGCCCGACAAACGCCAGATCGCCCTGGACGACGACCTGCCCGCCTCCCGGAAGATCCAGCCGACCGATCGGGCGGATACGGTCCGCCGTCCTGGTATCGCCATCGGACATGGCTTCAGGTTCCTCTGCCCGCCAGCTCCGCCTTGTTCCGGCGCCCATTGAACCATTTGGAAATTACAGGGATGAACAAGGACAGGAACAGCAGAACCCACAGAACATTGCCGATGTTGGAAGAGAAAAGGGTCATGATATCGCCGTCGGATTTCTTTAACGCGCGCAGAAAATATTGCTCAAGCAACGGACCCAGGATCACGCCGATCAGAATGGCGGCCACGTGATATCCGGTCTTCCGAGCAATATAGCCAATGACGCCGAACGCCAGCGCCAGCCCCATGTCAAACAAATATTGTCGGGGCACGAAAGCCCCAACCAACGTAAACGAGACAATCAAGGGCGACAGATAAACGGTCGGTATCAGAGTCACACGCGACATGTAGCGCGATATTGGCAATATCGTCAGGATCATCAGCATATATGTGACAAGCATGGCCATAAAGACGCCGTAGCCCAGTTCGGGCCTCAGGTCGAACAGGCTCGGTCCGAGTGTGACGCCGTGATATTGCATGACGATCAACATGATCGCCGCCGTCGCGCCTCCCGGAATGCCGATTATCAGAAGCGGGATAAGCGTTCCGGACGTGACGCCGTTGTTCGCCGATTCCGGTGCGATCAGTCCTTCCGGATGACCGGTGCCGTAAAGTTCCGGGGTCTTCGAAAAGGTCCGCGACTGCTGATAGGCGACAAAGGCCGCGATCGCCGCGCCGGCCCCTGGAATTACGCCGATGATCAAGCCGATGATGCTCGTCCAGACGATATGCCACCAACGTTGGAGCGCCATGACGGCGCCTTCAATGGTGGCCGCCCAATTGGCCTGGCGCATCAGCGCCTGCCCCTCGGAACTCACGATCGATCGCTGCTCAACGACGACGAATGCCTCGGAGATAGCGAACAGACCAACCAGCGCCGGAATCAGCGGAATTCCATCATAAAGTTCCAGAAAGCCCATTGTACCGCGCGGTGTCGCGTAAACATGATCGGCACCGATGGCGCCGATCATCAATCCCAGAAATCCGGCAATCAGTCCTTTGAACATATCGCCCGCGGCTATTCCGGCAATGAGGGAGATGCCGAAAAGCATGACGACGATCATCTCGACGCTGTGCATATAGAAGCCGACTTGCGCCAGGACCGGCATCGCAATAAGCGCAATGATCGTTGTCAGCAGACCGCCGAGGGTCGAGGCAACGAAAGACATCGATAGCGCCTGCTGGCCCCGTCCCGCCTTTGTCATCGGATAGCCATCCAAGGGCGTCGCGGCAGCGCCGGCGGTCCCGGGTATATTGACCAGAATCGCGGGAATACCCGCCCCCATGCGCGATGAGCTATAAAGCGCCACCATGAAAATCAGACCGACCTCGACATCCATCGCAAGCGTCAAAGGCAGCAATATAATGATCGTATTCGCGGCGCTGAAACCTGGTATCGCGCCAACGATAAGCCCCAAGAAGATGGTCGGAATAATGACCCACCAGAACGACAAAGTGTGCAGAAACAGCCGGGCAAAAAGTTCGATCTGCTGTTCCATTCCTAAAACACCGCATCCATCAGGTTTTCAAATGGCCCGCGAGGGAATCTCGTCTGAAAAGCAACGATAAACAGCAGATACCCGGCCAGCGTAATCGCCAGCGACAGAAACGTGACCAATCCCAATCTGCGTCCTTTGTTGAGGATCAACATGGAGAGGAACAGAAATCCGAGTGTGGTGAGGGTAAATCCGCCCCATTCTATGACAATCACGTAAATCAGCGTCAATCCAAACAGCGCCAACCGGCCATTGCGAATGTCTTCCGCGGAAACCAAATCGCCGAAGCCCAGGTCGGCCTGTTTTGTGAAAACCAGAATGCCCGACCTGACAATAAAGGCGGCCGACAAGACAATGAGAATCGTGCCGATGAAGAAAGCGCTCACCTGCGCGGTCCACGGAGAATTCCAAATCGTGGTGAAATAGTAGAGCGTGAAAAGGATCGCCACCGCCGGGATAATGAGTTCGGCGCCCATCGATCGTTTTGGGCCGCTGCCAGTGGTTGGAGCATCGGACATTGCAAATCCTGCCGTCGGACCTTCAAGAACAAGGGTTGCTTTCAACAGCGCTCAAAAATGGGCCGGAGCGAGATGTGTTATCGCATCTCACTCCGGCAAACCCAGAGGGCTTCAACTCCGTTCAAGGTGGGATAACCGCCGCAATCGTTAACTCTTTTTCTTTTTGCCTCCCGTTAGGAACGGCTTGAAGCGCTCGCCAATCTCCAAAATCGATTTTGCGTATTCGGCGCACTCTTCCGGGCCGCCATAATTGGCATATTCCCAATTGCCCTTCGCTTTCAATAGGGCCGTCTTGAATTCGGGATCCGCGAAGACCTTCTTGAAAGAGTCCTGAAGAATTTTGTACCGGTCCGGGTATTTCTCCGTCGCCGCCCGGTGGATGGCGAACGCCCGTGACGACAGCAGCGGCGGAATCTTGGTGCCAAAGTGATCGTTCATCGTCGGCGCATTGTCCAAGCGCTCGCCGAGCAGGTTCTTGTCATCGAAAACGAGAAGGGTTCGCACGGCTTTGCCCCGCGCGGCAACGCTTCCGGAAGTGAGGACCGAGAAATCGACTTCGCCCGTCACCGCTCCGGCGATCGTATTCTTACCGCCCGAGAGCGGGATCAAATTGAATTGTGCGCCGGTATGTTGCCCGAGGGCGAGAATGCCGATCGAAGCGGGGTGCGCCATGCGGCTTGTGCCGACATTAAGCTTGCGCTTCTTAGCCGCCTCGACAATGTCATCGATTGTCTTGAATGGGCTCTTGTCGCCGACAAACACGCATCCGGGATCGGTATCGACGCGGCCGAAATAGAGATAATCATCGACATTGAATGTCGGTTTCTTGACCACCCAATTGAGCAGTTCGGGACCCATATTGCCGAAAATCAGATTGTAACAATCGGCTTCGCGCTTGCCCATGTAGACTTCGTAGCCGACCCGGCCCGAGGCGCCCGGAAAAAATCCCGGCTCAAAATTGGTATTGATGTATTTCTTCCAAACGCCGGTGAATACGCGGAAGTTCCTATCGGCGCCGCCGCCCGCGCGGGTCGGTATGATGACATTGATATTTCGTTCCGGAAATCCAGCCGCAAAGGCACTTCCGAAAGGCCCGCGCCCCGCCACCGCGATGCCGCTTGCGGCCACCCCCTTGACGAATTGGCGTCGTGACGTTTGAAGTCGCTTGGACATCCTGACCTCCCTGGTCGTCTCATTAGGCTAAGCGGCCTCCGGATTGAGATTATCTTACGGAACCGACGCGGCGCGCTTTGACCGATTTTTCAGGCATAGTGATCCAAATCTCTAGCCGATGCAAGCTGGTTTAAAAGCACTGATTTAAAGGACAACAGGGGCGTTATCGCGTATAAAACAACGTCGGCGAAACCACTCGAGGCCCGCCTTGTCCATCAGACTTCCCGGTCTTTTTCGCGAAAAGTCCATCTCTTTATGAGCTATGTGATTCCACCCCCCGTCCAACCCTCGCTTCCTGTTTTGGGAACGGATCAAGGATTTCCGATCCATCGGCTGTATTGCGTCGGCCGCAACTATGCCGACCACGCCCGGGAAATGGGACACGACCCCGACCGCGAGCCTCCGTTCTTCTTCCAAAAGAACCCCGACAACATCGTCCTGGACGGCAAGTTTCCCTATCCGGACAAAAGCAGCGATGTCCATTTCGAGATGGAGTTGATCGTCGCGCTCAAATCCGGTGGCGCGAATATTCCGGAGGAGGAGGCCGAGGATCATATCTATGGCTACGCGGTCGGCATCGATATGACCCGGCGGGATCTTCAGGGGGCGGCGAAAAAACTCGGGCGCCCATGGGAGGTCGGCAAAGCCTTCGATCACTCCGCACCCTGCTCGCCAATCGTACCGGTTGAACAGTCCGGCCTGATCAGCGAGGGCCGGATCTGGCTCGAAGTAAATGGTGTTGCCCGGCAGGAGGGCGATCTCAATCAGATGATATGGAATATTCCTGAAACGATTTCGTACCTCTCCGGCCTGTTCACGCTTGCGGCAGGCGATCTGATTATGACCGGCACGCCGGCCGGCGTCGGCGCAATCCTGAGGGGCGACGTCCTGTGTGGCGGCGTCGACGGTGTCTGTGAAATCGAGGTCAAGGTGGTATGATTCTGGGCATGTGCCGGCGCACGAGACCGGCGGGACAAACGCGGCCTTTGGGTCTTTCTCCATTGCGGTAGACCGGCTCGGCCATTGCCAAGGAATGTCATGGTCCGCTTCCCGCAAGAACAGCGAAAAGACAAAGAAAGTTGTTCGTCCCGCTGACACGGTGTATAAGTCCGCCGCTCGGAGTGTAGCGCAGCCTGGTAGCGCACCTCGTTCGGGACGAGGGGGTCGCAGGTTCAAATCCTGCCACTCCGACCAAATCTTTTCAATGGGTTAACGAAGTCCTACCGCAATACTGATACCCGCTATTATCTCCCGCGCCGTTTTCGGAGCGGATCACGGAGCCGGAGCCTGCAACCGCCGGCGGGAACGAAGGGTCAAGCGAATGTCCGACAATTCGCGTCGGTAATTTCTTAACAATTTTATGATAATTTCTACCAATTGGTTGCGAAATGAATTTGTGAAGCGGCATGAGCGAACGTCGGACAAATCTGCGCGGTAGAACGCTTAAAGGCGGTAAAATAATAATTGGCAAACTATCAGTGATCGATTGCGTGATCCGGGACTTGACCCAGCTCGGGGCGAGACTAAAAGTCGATAACACCACGGACGTCCCGAATAGTTTCGAATTGCAAATCAAACCAGACTCTGCAAGACGCCCGGCAAGCGTCGTCTGGCGTGGTTACGGCGAAATCGGTATAAAGTTCGAACCCGCCTGAGCTGCCGGTCATCATAATAAATATATTAGGGGCTCGCGCCCAGAGCTCACAAAGAGCGTCATCTCGTCGCCAGCGAAACAATAACAATGCTATATAGGATCTTGTGTTTCGCTTCTGGTTTCCCGATCGCGGATCTATCATTCTGATTATGAATTCATCGCTTAGCTTTAACCGGGAGATGAACGTCTCATACGGCGTTCTCACCGATATTGTGCCCGGCGTCCGGCGGCTGGTGGCCGAGAATCCGAGCCCCTTCACATTCAAAGGCACAAACACATACGTCGTTGGCAAAGGCGCCGTCGCCGTCATCGATCCCGGACCCGATGACGGAATTCATACAGATAGGCTGCAGAGTGCCTTGGCGGGTGAACGAATTACGGACATTATTCTTACCCATGGCCACCGCGATCATTCGGACGGCATGAACCGGCTGAAGACGGAAACCGGCGCCCGGACCTGGAGCTTTGGCCCCATAGAAGCCGGTGGTGATCCGGCGAAGCCGAACCCCGCCGGCGCCGACAGGGCCAATTACGTTTTCATCCCCGACCATGTCTTGACCGAGCGCGATCGCGTGGACGGGGACGGCTGGTCCCTTGAAGCCGTCCACACGCCCGGGCACGCGCCGGACCACCTTTGCTTTAGCCTGCAACCGGATCGGATCGGAACCGGATCACTGGATATTCCGCCGATCCTGTTTTCGGGCGATCACGTTATGGGCTGGAGCACGACAGTCGTGGCACCGCCACAAGGGAATATGGGAGCCTACATTCGTTCCCTGGAAAAGCTCCTTGAGCGGGACGAAACGCTTTATCTCCCCGGCCATGGCGGGCGCATCAAAGACGCAAAGCGCGTCGTCAAGGCCTATCTGGTGCACCGCATGTGGCGGGAAGCGGCGATCAAGCAATGCCTGCAAAACGGTCAATGTACTATCGACCAAATTCTGGAAACACTGTATCGCGGAATTGACGCTCCCTTAAGGCGCGCTGCCGCTCTTTCTGTTTTTGCTCATCTTGAGCACTTGATCGGACGCGGGGAGGTGTCGGCTCTACAGGAACCGGCTTCGTTGACGTCAACTTTTTCTTTGCTTTAGCGGCTTTGGCGCGCGCGGCGCGACGCAGATTGGCGGCGTGCTCCGCTCTGCTGATAGTGGTTTGAATCTCGGCGAATAGTCCGCGGATGCGGTCGGCATTGCGGCCAAAATCGTGCTCGCCATACCGCGAGGCCGACCGCACATCGATGCGCGATTGCGCATCATCGCCGGTGACCCTGATAACGATGTCGTCGGTAAAGCCGAACAAAGTTGTTCTGGCCTGCGCCTCTATTCGGTCGGGCAGCCCGCCACTCTCGGGCAATTGCTTGGACACCATATGCCATTTCAGGTTGCGGACCGCATTCTCCACCAATTCGAAAACAACTTTTGTCGGCCGTTCGAGCACAAATGGCTGAATATCGGGATATGCGAGAAGCTGGCGTTCGGCGAAGACGTCTCCGGGATATCTTACGGAATTGGCACCGGGATCGCGCAGTTCGGCAATCTTGTCGAACGGCGGCGGCGATGCCGGATCCGTCGTCACATCGTTTAGGGGCGGAAGCAGAAAGAACTTCGGAAGGTTCCAGGCAGGAATGGCGAATATAAACAGAACAAGGAACAAACCGGCCACGGCGCTACCGGTCCCCGACACGCCCCGGCGCCAGATTTGTGCGCCACCCCAAATCGCGAACAACAGGGCCAATGCGGTTCCGAGCAAGTTTACCGCGACCAGATTGACCGCCGACGGCGTATTCAACGATGCAAACCGATGCAGAAACATGGTCAGGATCAGGAGCTGCAGCGAAAAGAATGCTATTCGCCAGCTCCAGAGCGCCTGTCTCGATACGCGTTTCGCGATACGGTGGGCCATTTCACCTCGCCGCGGAGACTTCGTTCAGGCGGCGGCATACCAGCGACCGCCGTTCCCACTATCCAAAGCTCGTTCTTACGCCGGTTGTCCAGAGAAGCCCAGCGCGGAACATTTGCGTTTGGGCACCGCCACGCCCATAATCATGCCGTCCGGGCCCGGGCGACACCTGCAATTGTCGCACGTCTCCCGCCTAAGATACGACGCGAGACGAACTCCGCCTCCGGACCAACAGACCCTATTATATCACGGAAGCCAAATATGGATAACCGACCGAGCCTGGACGAACGCGATATCGAAGCAGTCATACATCCTTATACCAATCTCGCCCGGCATCGCGCCATGGGACTCACCGTCATAGAACGGGGAGATGGGATATATGTGTGGGACAGCGAGGGCAAGCGTTACATTGAGGGGCTAAGTGGCTTGTGGTGCACGGCGCTCGGCTACGGAAACCAGGAGCTGATTGAAACCGCGCGGGAACAGCTTGCACGTTTGTCATTTTCCCATCTTTTTGGCGGCAAGAGCCATCCGAGCGCCATCGCTCTCGCGGAGAAAATTAAGGAAATTTCTCCAGCCCCCGCGTCCAGGGTGTTCTTCACCTGCTCCGGTTCGGAGACAAACGACACACAAGTCAAGCTGGCCTGGTACTACAACAATGCCAGAGGTAAACCGAAAAAAAAGAAAATTATCTCGCGCATCAAGGCCTATCACGGCGTGACGATCGCTGCTGCCAGCCTGACCGGGCTTCCGGCAAATCATCGTGATTTCGATCTGCCGATTGCCGGTTTTCTGCACACCGATTGCCCGCATCACTACCGCGATGCCGAGCCGGGCGAAAGCGAAGAGGATTTTGCGACGCGCCTGGCCCACAACCTTGAAGCCCTGATCGAGCGGGAGGGACCGGACACGATCGCGGCCTTCATCGCCGAGCCGATAATGGGCGCCGGCGGTGTTATTCTGCCTCCCCGCTCATATTTCAAAAAAATTCAGGAAGTGCTCGACAGGTTCGACATCCTTTTCATCGCCGATGAAGTAATCTGCGGATTTGGCCGCACGGGGAAAATGTTCGGCTCGGAGACTTTTGACATACGTCCCGACACGATCTCCGTGGCCAAGGCGCTGACGTCCGCCTATGTCCCCCTGGGGGCGCTGACCGTGCCTAAGAAAATCCACGAAGCCATGATCGCCGAAAGCGAAAAGATCGGCGTGTTCGGCCACGGTTTTACCTATAGCGGCCACCCGCTTGCGACCGCCGTCGGCCTAAAGACATTGGAGATTTACGAACGCGACAACATCCTTGGCCATGTCGGCGCCGTGTCGCCCGTTTTTCAGACCCGCCTTAAATCTCTATCGGACCATGCGCTGGTAGGCGAGAGCCGGGGGATCGGCCTTATCGGCGGCGTGGAGCTCGTCGCCGACAAAGCGGCCAAAACAAGTTTTGATCCCCAGAAGCTGGTCGGAGCCAAGGCGGCGGCTTTCTGCCAGGAGCAGGGTTTGCTCACCCGACATCTCGGCGACACGCTGGCCCTGTGCCCGCCGCTGATCATCACCGGCAGCGAGGTAAACGCCATGTTCGACGCGGTGGAGCGGGCTCTGGATCAAACCGAGGCGTGGGTCGCGGCGGAAGGACTGCGATAAGGCCGGGGCCTCATTGCGCGGGCAACGACCCGCCCGCAGACGCGCAGCGCGTCTTTTTCACGCACATTCATTCTACTTTTTGCCGGCGGTGGCTGTCCCAGGCGGCGTCATGATCGCGAGCTGGCCTGTTTCCAGTCCGCAGACCAACACCCTTATATTCTTTTCCCTGCCACGCACCCACAACAGCTCGGTCACGACTTCGCCGGGCGACGCGATCCGCGCCACCTCCCGCGCCTTGCCACCCGCAAACGAAAGAATGCGAATGCCGCGCCGGGAGCCATCCGGAATCGCCAGATCCGTTATATTGTCGCCGTCGAAATCCGCCGCCGCCGCCATATCCAGGACCCTGGAACCTTTGGCGTGATTTGAAACGTCGTCGAGCGATAACTCCAGGTCAAGTTTCTTATCGCGATAACTCCAAAGCTGAAGCGTGCCGCCAATGTGTGGTGTTACGACAAGCGCGATCTCCGGCCAGCCGTCACCGTCGAAGTCCGCGATCCCGGCCGGATTGAGCCAGCGGAACTGGCGTCCGATCGCCGGCGTCTCGGCCTTGATCGTCAAGCCGGGCCTATCGAGCTCAATGACGGCAAGCGCCGCGCCTTTGCGCAAATAACTTTTTACGACGATAATTTCGTCGGCGCCGTCCTTGTCGACATCGGCAATGCGGGCGCTGAGGTCCTCAAATACGGAATGGGCGTCGAGCATCAGCTTGTATTGCCGTTTTTGGCGATCGACAACATAAAGCGAACCGGCCTCGATCCGGTCGCCCAGAACGCCATGAGGATATCGCTCGGTCGGATCGCCGAGATAAGCGGCCGTGATGTTCTTTTTTCCCCGCGAAACCAGGGCGTCCGGCAGCGCACCGGCGGGCAGCACCCGGCGGGGGGCCGGGCGCAAAGCAGGCACCGCGCACAAATCCGCGCCGCAAGCTTGAAGCGCGAGACGCTCTCCTCTTGCGGTCGTGATACGTAAGAAATTCAGCTTGTTCTTGCCGGTCTTGAGGCTGAGACTTTGAGGCTTGGACTTCAGATCAATCGTCTGCAAGGTCCATTCGCCCGCCACGGCGGGTGCCTGAAGGAGCACCGCAGCAAATACGAAAGTCAGTAATGCCCGCGTCATACATGCTGTCCGCCATTGATGTGAAGTTCGGCGCCGGTCACGTAACTCGATTGCTCCGTGCACAGAAAATAGATGGATTTCGCAACTTCCTCGGGGAGCCCGAGCCGGTGCAGAGGTATCAGCTCGACGATCTTGTCCGTCCCGGGCGACAAAATCGCCGTATCAATCTCGCCAGGCGAAATGGCGTTGACCCGGATGCCACGCGGTCCGAAATCAGCGGCCATTTCCCGCGTCAGCGCCGCCAGCGCCGCCTTGGAGGTCGCATACGCGGCGCCGGCGAACGGATGGACTCTGCTGCCCGCTATCGATGACACGTTGACCACCGCCCCATGCGCAATTGACAGCTCGTCAATCAATCCACGAGCCAACAGGATGGGCGCAAAGAAGTTGACCTGAAAAACGGTCTGCCAGTCAGCCAGGCTCGTGTTGATCGTGCCAAGCCGCGCACCGCCGGCGCCTTTCGGAGAAATGCCCGCATTATTGACGAGTGCATTCAAGCGGGAGCCCTGCTCTTTGAGGCGTTCCTTCATTTCCTCGGTCGCCGCGTTTATGCTGTCGGGGTCCGCCAAATCGACCTGAATATGATCGTCCGGCCCGGCCTCCCAAGGACAATCCTCCGGAAAGGCGTGCCGCGAGCAGGTTATTACGCGCCAGCCCGCGCTTGAGAAGCGCTTGACCGTGGCATGACCGATGCCGCGGCTCGCGCCAGTCAAAATGAGGGTTCGGCGTTCTTCATTCGCAAGCTGTGTCATCAAGACCTCTATCGGACGCAATGCCCGTCAATCCGGTCCAGTCGCTCTCAGCCCGAGATTAGGACGGCAAGGCGCAATTTCAAGGATAAAGCCGTCTTTTCAACCATTCCGCATGCAGGCCTTCACGGTAAAACGCGATCCTATCATGAAGCCGAAAGGGCCTGTCATGCCAGAATTCGAGCTCGATCGGCTGGAGCCGGAATCCGGACCAGTAGGCAGGTCTGGGAATTTCTCCCATCCCATATTTGGCCGTATATTTGGCAACGGCTCTTTCCAGCGCAAAACGGCTTTCGAGGGGACGCGATTGATGCGACGCCCAGGCGCCTATCCGGCTGCCTCTAGGGCGCGAGGCGAAATAGTGGTCGGCTTCGGCCTCGTCGACCGCTTCGATAATTCCCCGCGCGCGGACCTGCCTGCGCAGACTCTTCCAGTGGAAGCAGAGTGCGGCCTTCGGATTGGCCAGCAGCTCCACACCTTTGGTGCTCTCAAGATTCGTATAAAAGATAAACCCTTCCGCGGTCGCGTCCTTGAGCAGAATCATGCGTACATTGGGAAGGCCCGTCGAATCGACGGTTGCGAGCGCCATCGCGTTTGGGTCGTTGATCTCATGACGGACCGCTTCATCCATCCAAGTCTCGAAGAGTGCGAACGGATCTTCCGAGGCGCTGAAGTCCTCGGCCTGAGGACCCTCATAGAACTCCTCGGTCTTCTGATCTGTCATAGAAGGCTCCGCTAGCGTCCAAGCACCATGCCTAATCGTTGCACGGCGGCGCAATGCGGCCAACACCTTTCCGCATCTCCGAAGAATCGAAAGACGGCTCATGCGCGGACTATATCCTGTGCAAACCAATAGCCGCGGCTCTTTGGCTCGCATGCCGGCTTCCCCAAAGGCTGGTGACGGCGAGGAGGCCGACTTCTATCCTCTGGACGCTCCGGAGCAATCGTGTAGGATGCGCCGCGTCCGGAG
>CAYWBS010000015.1:0-15943 GCA_964456215.1 uncultured Hyphomicrobiaceae bacterium | reverse complement strand
GAGAAGGTCCGAGTAGAAGGCCTCCGCTGCGTCGAGATCGTCCACATAGAGGACCGTTTCCAATATTCCGGAGATTTTCATGACCCGCTCCTGACGCGAAATTTCCATCTGGCCGGCGAATAGAGGTTTTGGTTCTCCATTGCCGGCCCGCCGCCTGCGAAAAACCGCTCATAATGCGCAGACATTTATCACGGCTTCGGCAAACAGGTTCGGGACTTCCTGCGGAATGTTATGGCCGGCATGGGCGATGACCCGGCGCTCATAGGGACCGCTGAAATGCTTCTTGTGGGCGATTGTCGTTTCTTCCGGGTGGACGCCATTGTCGGCCCCGTTCAGGGAGATTGCCGGAACCGTGATTGCGGGTTGCGCCGCAAGCTGCACTTCGATGTCTTCGAACGCCGGATCGCCCTCGATATTTCCATAGCGGTGCCGGTAGGAATGAATGACGACGTCGACGAAGTCCGGATTGTCGAAAGAGATTGCGGTCGCCTCGAACGTCGCCTCGTCGAATTTCCAGGTAGGCGACCAGAGCCGCCAGAGAAGCCGGCAGAAGTCCCGGCGGTTCCGAGCGAGGCCGGCGCGGCCGCGCTCGGTGTTGAAATAATACTGGTACCAATACCGGTGTTCGGCCTCGGGGGCGGCCGGTTCGACCGACGCCGGGATATTCTGGATATTGTAGCCATTGCAGGTCACCAGTGCGCGGACGCGCTCCGGCCAGAGCGCGGCGACCACGCAGGCCGCGCGGCCGCCCCAGTCATAGCCGGCAAGGACGGCCTGGCGTACTTCGAAAACATCGAGAAGCTCCAGGAGATCGTGGCCGAGTGCCGCCTGTTGGCCGGAACGCGTCGTCTCCGGCGTCAGGAAGCTGGTTTTGCCGTAGCCGCGAAGATAGGGAACGATCGTTCGAAATCCTTGCGCGGTGAGCAGGGGAACGACGCCGTCATAGGCTCTCGCGTCGTATGGAAAGCCGTGCATCAGAAAGACAGGGGGGGCATCCGCCGCGCCGCTCTCCTCATAGGCGATCTCCAGCGCGCCCGTCCGGACAAACTTCAAATTAGATGCATTTGCCAATGTGACGCCTCCGGGTTAAGCAGTCGCGCTCCGCCGGCCAACTGCAGACCTACCATGTCGGCCGAATGACTGTCACCACCAGCTGTTGTAGCTCTTGCCACGGGAATTCAGAATGCCGCCTCTCAAACTGAACGTCGGGATTGCGCCGAACGACCGGATGCTGCCGCTGCTGACCGGGGATGTGAAGGCGGAAGGCCTTGACCTGACCTTTTCGCGCTCGGCGCCGAGCGACATTTTCTGGAGAGCCCTTCACGCCGGGGAATTCGACGTGACGGAAATGTCGCTTGCGGCCTTCTGCATCCTGCTGTCGCGCGGCGAGCGGCCGTTCATCGGCCTTCCCGTTTTTACGTCGCGGATGTTCCGCCATGGGTGCATTTACGTGTCCGGCCGGTCCGCGATCGAGACCCCGGCGGACCTGTCGGGCAAACGGGTGGGGCATCCGGAATATCAAATGACGGCCGCCGTCTGGATGCGGGGCATTCTCGCCGAGTTCCATAACGTCGCGCTGGACGAAATCCATTGGCTGACGGGCGGCACGAACCGGCCCGGCCGCAAGGAACGGATTCCCCTGAACCTGCCGCCCGCCTACCGCGTCGACGAAATCGCGCCCGACGAAACCATGAACGCGCTGCTCGCCAGGGGAGAGGTGGATGCGGTGATCTCCCCGCAGATGCCGGAGACCTTCATCGCCGGCGACAGCGGCGCAAGGCGACTTTTTCCGGATTTCAGAAAGGCGGAACAGGAGTACTACACTAGGTCCGGAATCTTTCCGATCATGCACCTGCTCGTCATGCGCCGTCATGTTTATGAGGAGAATGTATGGGCCGCCCGAAGTCTCTTCGACGCGTTTGACAAGGCGCGGGAGCGCTCGCTTGCCAATCTTTACGGCTCGGACGTGCTTTACGTCATGCTGCCCTGGCTGGTTGACGAGATGGAGGCGGCCTTTTCCCTCATGGGCCGGAATTTCTGGCCCTACGGCATTAGCGCCAACGCCGATGTTCTCTCGAAATTCATCGATTATCTGGAGCGCCAGCATTTGCTCAAGGGCCGGATCTCGGTTGCGGACCTGTTTGCCCCGGAGTTGAAAGAAATCCAGGCTTAAGGCACGGACCGGCCGCCGTTGGACCAATGGCCGGTTCGCGGTTCGTGAGCTTTGTGGTGTTGGCAATATTGCACCACGTTCAACAGGCTCACTCCGGCTAGCGGCAGTTGACGCGGATGGGATCAACCCCCTGTCCGTCTCTGGTCGTTCCAATAGGCGAACAGGTCTTTGCGCTCGGCCATGAACGACGCCGCGATCCCGGCCAAAATGGACCAGAATGCGGATGTAATTCCGTACACCGAGAATGGCGTCGCGGCCACGGCGAGAGCGGCCAAAGCGCCAAATCTGAGCCTGCCGCCAAACGCCGTTTCAAAGGCGCTTTGGAGTGAAGAAAGGATGGCAAGACCGGCCAGAGTCACAACAAAAGTTCTGGGCAGGGCTGCCAGCAGGGAGGTCAGCGTTCCTGCGCCCAAGGCAATGGAAATCGTTAATGTCGCGGCGATCACGTTGGCCCAGTAGCGACCTTCCTTGGGACCGGCATCCGGACCGGCGAGAATCGCGGCGCCGATCCGCGCGACGGTCGCCGGGTGGCCGCCAAGCAAGGCGTTCACCATGGAGTTGAGCCCGGTAACAATGGTCACGGCGGTGATTGGCACACGATATTTCTGCGACAACAGGAACCCGAGACCCTGAACGTTTCCAAGCCCCATTGCCAATATGATCATCGGCAGACTTACCGCTATGAACGAAGAGAGCGTAAAGCTGAACCCGGGGATGGCGAGCCGGGGCAGCGACCAGGATACAACGTCGGCGGACGCCTCGCCGGAGGCGAAAACCGCCATGCCACCGACAAGTACGGCGAGCCCCATCGGCGGAACGCGTGGATTTGCGATAAACCGGCCGATCAAATAGCTGGCAAGCGTGACGCCCGCGACCAGCACGTCTTCGACGCTGGCCGCGACCATCCTCGTTACGTAGACCAGAATACTGCCCCCGAACATACCCATGACGATCGGCAATGGCAGCCAGGCCATGATCTTTTCACCGATGCCGAAGGCCCCGAGGACAAGAATGGCGATCCCCGCCATAAGGTTGGCGCCGACAATTTCAGGGAACGTGAATTGTCCGGAAAGCGTTCCCAGATAAATCAGCCCGGGAATGGTCCAGGTGATCGGGATTGGAACCCGGTAATAAAGGGAAAGGGCTATCGAGGTGATCGCCCCCGAGAACCAGATGATGAAAATCCAGCTCGATGATTCGGCGGAGGTCAGGCCCAGCTGACCGGCGACTTCCAGGTGCAGCGGCAAGGCGCCGAATGCGTACCAGACGAAGGCCGTAAGTCCGGCCCAGACAGCGGCCATATTGAATTCGCGACGGAACCGCTCTTCCATGCCGAAATGTATACTCTTTCAGGGTGTTAGCGGCCAATCGCTGATTTTCCGCAAATCGGATGGGGGCGCGGAGAGGCGGAAAACGCCCATCTTTGGGAAACCTCCTGGGCGTGGAGGACGTTTGACGGGCCACAGGAATGCCTCGAAATGGCCTCAATTTGTTTATGTTTCATTTACTTATTTTTACAATTATCACAAACGCTTACTTCGTCATCTTTAAGCAAAGTATCAGCGTAAAAGCGCCCCTGGCCTCTTCACCCCATCCCACCCCTCGAAGCCAGGGGCGCTTTCTCCGATCCCCTGCAAGCCGGCCGCTCCAAACCGCCACCGCCTTAATCTCTCCGCCCGATTCCCACCAGCAGGCGGCCCCGGTAGGCACCGGATTGCCGCAGTCCGTTTTTTCTCTATTTTCAGCGCGGCGGAGCACCGAACATGGAAATCCGCCGCCACATCGAGGCGCCGTTTATGAGCCTTGGGCTCAATGCGCCTCATCCGAGCCAGCTATAATCCCGTCCGTGGCGGTCCTCGAAGGCGGTGATGTCCGGTTCGTGCCGGAGCGTCAGCTCGATATCGTCGAGACCGTTGAGCAGCCGGTGCTTGTCGAAGGGGTCCATCTCAAAGCGGTAGACTTTACCATCGGGCGCCGTCACGGTTTGTGCTTCGAGATCCAGCGCGATTTCCGCGCCTGGCTCATCATGCAATTGCCGGCGCAGAAGATCGCAATCCGCCCGCGGCAGGCGCACCGGCAGCACGCCATGCTTCATGCAGTTGTTGAAGTGAATATCGCCGATGCTTGGCGCGATCACCGCGCGGATACCATTGGCGACCAGGACGTAAACCGCGTTTTCGCGCGATGAGCCGCAACCCCAATTGACGTCCGCAACGATAATTTTTCCGTTCCTGTAGGGCGCCCTGTTAAAGACAAAATCCGGCTTCTCGGTTCCATCGTCGTTGAACCGCAAATCGTGGAACAGGTAGCGGTCATATCCCGGATCGGTACGCACGCGGCGCAGGAAGCGCGCCGGAACGATCTGATCGGTGTCGCAATTGGGGATGCCGATCGGGATGCCGGTCGCCTTGAACATCGTGAACGCCTCCATCTTATGCTCCCTCCATCAACTTGCGCACATCGGTGAAGTGGCCGGTGACGGCCGCCGCCGCGGCCATGGCCGGGCTGACGAGATGGGTGCGGCTGCCGGGGCCCTGGCGGCCGCGGAAGTTGCGGTTGCTGGTCGAGGCGGAGCGTTCTCCGGGCCCTAGAATATCGCCGTTCATGGCCACGCACATCGAACAGCCGGCGAGCCGCCACTCGAACCCGGCGTCCTCGAAGATGCGGTCGAGCCCTTCCGCCTCTGCCTGTTTGCGCACCAGGCCGGAGCCCGGCACGACCATGGCCGGGAGAACGGCCTTGCGGCCCTTGGCGACGGCCGCCGCGGCCCTCAGATCCTCGATGCGGGCATTGGTGCAGGCGCCGATGAACACCCGGTCGAGCTTGATGTCGGCGACAGGCATGCCCGGCTTCAGATCCATATAGTCAAAAGCCGCCAGCATGGCCGCCTTGCGCTCGCTATCGGGTTCCCTGTCCGGATCGGGCAATGTTTCCGAGACCTGTACCGCGTCCTGGGGGCTGTTGCCCCAGGTGATCATCGGCGCGATGGCGTTGCCGTCGACGGTCACCTCGCGGTCGAAGGCGGCGTCTTCATCGGACGGGAGCGTGCGCCAGAACGAAAGAGCTGCATCCCACTTGTCCCCCTTTGGCGCAAAGGGCCGGCCCTTGACATAGGCAAAGGTCGTCTCATCGGGGGACACCATTCCCATCCGGCTGCCGGCTTCGATCGTCATGTTGCACATCGTCAGCCGGCCTTCCATGGAAAGGTCGCGGATCGCCGGGCCGGCATATTCGATCGCGTAGCCGGTGCCGCCCGCGGCGCCGATCTGGCGGATGATGGCCAGAATGACATCCTTGCCGGTGACGCCGAAACCAAGTTTGCCATCGACGGTAATGCGCATGGTCTTCGGCTTTTTCTGCCAGAGCGACTGGGTGGCGAGCACATGGGTCACTTCGGATGAGCCAATGCCGAAGGCGACGCAGCCGAGGGCGCCGTGGGTGGAGGTGTGCGAATCGCCGCAGACAAGCGTCAGGCCGGGCAGCGTTATGCCCTGTTCGGGGCCGACGACATGGGCGATGCCCTGGCGCTCGTCGCCCCAGGGAAAGGCGGTAATGCCAAACTCTTCTGCGTTGGTGACCACGGCGGATGCAATTTCGCGCGCTCTTGGGTCCTCAAGGCCGTCCAGCGACGCCGTGTGCGTCGGCGTGTAATGATCGGGCGTGATGAAGGTCTGGTTCGGGCGCCGCACCTTGAGGCCCGCGTCGCGCAGACGGTCGAAGGCGCCGAACGAGCCGTCATGGCAGAGGTGGCGGTCCAGATAGATGAGCGTCTGGCCGTGGCTCTCGGCGACGGCGTGACGCTCCCAGATTTTCTCGAACAGGGTCTTTCCGGTCACTGTATGGTTCCTATTATTGACGCGCCCGCTCCGGGCCGGCAGATCGCAATTCTTACCCCAGGCCCTGCCTACTCGGCCGCGTGCGGCTGATGGCCGACGGAATCGCTATATTTATCGAGCTCCTCTTCGCCCATGAACTGCCGCTCCCATTCCATGATCTGATCGAAGCCGGCGAAGGAATGGAAATCGCCCATGGGATGATTTGCGAACGCCTCGCTGAACCGTTTCTCTGCCTCGGGCCCTTCGTCGCGCATGGCGACGGCAAGATCGTAAACCGCCTTCATGGTGGCGCGGAAGGTGGCGCCCGGCGAAATGGCAATGGCGATGCCGAGCTCCTGCAATTCCTGCTGCGTGAAACGCGGCGAAACGCCGGTCTGATTGTAAAGGATCGGACCGTTTACTTCGGCGCAGATCCGCTTCACTTCGCCGACATCGGTCGGGCCCTCGACAAAGGCCATGTCGGCGCCCGCCTGCAGATAGGCATTGGCGCGGCGGATGGCGTCGTCGAGGCTGCCGCCGTGAGCGCCGCGGGCGTCGGTCCGCGCGATAACGACGAAATCGGGATCGGCTTCCTTGCGGGCGGTGTCGGCGGCGCGAAATTTGCCGCAGGCTTCCTCGATCGGAATGACGCGCCGTCCGGCGACATGGCCGCAGCGCTTGGGGATGATCTGGTCCTCTATGTGGATGGCCGCGACGCCGGTCTGGATATATTCCCTGACCGTGCGGATGACGTTGACCGCATTGCCGTAGCCATTATCGGAATCGGCGATCACCGGCACTTTGACGGCGTTGGCGATATAGCGCGCGTTCATGTGCATCTCGGTCATGGTCGCAAGACCCGCGTCCGGCAGGCCGAGGAGGGAAATGGAGGTCCCATAGCCGGTCATATAGAGCGCCGGAAAGCCGACCTCGTCGAGGATCTTGGCGCTCAGGGCGTTGTAGCAGCCGGGCACGAACAGCGACCGGCCCTCCTTCAGCAATTCCCTCAGCTTTGTCGTTCTTTTCATCGATCTTCATTCCATCCGCTGTGGTGACTTGGGCTCATTCCTCATTGACGAGCCTATCACTCCTTCTTTTTCTCCGCTGCAAAAACGTCACCGGCAATCATTGCCGCGGACATCGCCGTCGGCCAGCCGGAATAAAAGCCCAGATGGGTGATCAGTTCGCCGATTTCCGCCTCGGTGACGCCGTTGCCGAGGGCGCGTCTCAGATGTCCCCCGAGCTGCTCCGTGCGGTTGAGCGCGACGAGGGCGGCGACCGTAATCAGGCTGCGGTCGCGTTTCGAGAGACCCGGACGCTCCCAGACGTCTCCATAGATGACCTTCTCGGTGATTTCGATGAGCTTCGGGGCGATGGCGCGTACCTGTTCGCGTTTCGGATTGGCGAAGGGATCTGTCATTGGTCTCTCCAGTCATTTGGCATGAAATCAACAATGAGATTGAAATTGGCAAGAAGTCGGTGTCCGCGTTCCCGCCGGCCGGGCCAAAAGGCAAGCGGTGCGCATGTTAGCTGATAAATTGACCCGCCCTTAGGGCGAACTTGAGCTCAATCAGGGTCGCCGGTATTGGCGCCCCGACCGGGCGGTATTTATAGTACGATCTCAAATTGGACCCTATTTCCCGATTTTGTGGAACATCTCGATCCCGGAGACGCATATGCCCGATTTCGATGGCGACAAGTTCGTGAAGGATTTCTGTGCCGCATGGGACAGCCACGACGCGGACGCGGTCGCGGACATGTTCACCGACGATGTTATCTTCGAGGCATCGTTTGGCCCCGAGGTTTACGGCGAACGCGCGGTCGGCAGGGAAGCGGCGAAGAAGCTCGCCGCTTCGATATTCGAGCGCATCCCCGATATCCGCTTTGAGGAGATCCGCCGCTTTATCACGCCGGAATTCGCGGTCATCGAGCAAATTCAGTCAGGGACACCCCGGGACGGGGCGCCGTTCGAGGTCCAGCTCGTCGATCTGCTGACGCTGCGCGACGGCAAGATTGCCGCCAAACGGTCCTACCGGAAGGGGCGGATTTAGATTGGAAACGGCGCAAATTCGGCTCCCGGACCGGCCTTGATTTTTCAAAATTAACCGCGAAATCGTGTGATGGACGGTATCCATCGTTACCGGAAGCTCGGGACCCGAAGATGAAAAGGGATGATAAGAGTCAAGAGTTGAGCCGCCGCGGCTTTATGGCATCGGCGGGTGCGCTCTGTGTGCTGGCGTGCGCCAATATCGAGCCCGCGCATGCGGCGGCCGGACCCATCCTTACCCGTAAAATACCGGCGAGCGGCGAACAGCTGCCGGTGATCGGCATGGGCTCATGGATCACCTTCAATGTCGGCGCCGACACGAAACTGCGTAACGAACGCGTAAAAGTGCTGCAAACCTTTTTCGATATGGGTGGTGGTGTCATCGACTCTTCGCCCATGTATGGCTCGTCGGAAGCGGTGATCGGCTATTGCCTGAAACGCATCGAAAACAAGAAATCCCTTTTTTCTGCGACGAAGGTGTGGACCGTTTCCGAATGGATGGGCGTCAGGCAAATGAAGCGGTCTGAAAAGCTCTGGGGAGGGGAGCGGTTCGATCTCATGCAGATCCATAATCTGCTCGATTGGCAAACCCATCTGGAGACGCTGCTGAAATGGAAATCCGCGGGCCGGGTGCGCCATATCGGCATTACCACCTCTCACGGCCGCCGCCACGACGAGTTCGCAAAGGTCATGTCCCAAAAGCCGCTCGACTTCGTCCAGTTCACCTACAACATCGTCGACCGGGAAGCGGAACAGCGTCTGTTGCCGCTCGCAGCCGAGCGCGGCCTCGCGGTCATCATCAACCGTCCGTTCCGCCGCGGTGAACTCTTTGATCGCTTCGGGCGCCGGCCTCTCCCGCCCTGGGTCGGCGAGTTCGATTGCAAGAATTGGGCGCAGTTCTTTCTTAAATTCATCGTCTCGCATCCGGCGGTGACCTGCGCCATTCCGGCGACGTCGAGAGGTGATCATATGCGCGAAAACATGGGGGCGGCCTACGGAGCGCTGCCGGACGCCGAAATGCGCCAGCGGATGATCCGCTACGTCGAAAGCTTGTGAAAGAATGACGTGTCACCTGATCTGACGGCGCAGAAAAATTGCTGCCCTGACGTCCGGCCGCGGACGCGAGGAAAAAGGGATGCTGCCTTTCACGCCTGATGTGTTCTTTTCGCTTTTTGGCACCTACAACATTGCGATCTGGCCCGCGCAGATCGGCGCCTATCTCCTTGCGATTTTCATTGCGCTGGCTGCCATACGCCCGGCTCCCTGGAGCGGCCGGGTCATTTCGCTTCTTTTGGCCTGTTTCTGGCTGTGGAACGGCGTCGTCTATCACGCCCTCTATTTCACGACGATCAACTTCCTCGCCCCGGTCTTCGCGGCAATATTCGCAGTGCAGGCGCTTCTGGTCACTTGGACGGGGCTCATCAGAGGCCGGATCGCATTCGCCTTCCGGCCGGATACCGCCAGCTGGGCAGGTCTTGGGCTTATCCTGTTCGCCTTGGTCCTCTATCCGTTCCTTTCCTGGCTTGCCGGTCACGAATGGCCGCGCATGCCGGCCTTCGGCGTCGCCCCCTGTCCGACGAATATCTTCACGCTCGGCGTGCTTTTGATTGCCGTGCCGCGCGTGCCCTGGCATTTGTCGGTCATTCCGCTCGCCTGGTCGGCGATCGGCGGCTCGGCGGCCTGGTTCCTCGGCGTCTTCGAGGATTTGTCGCTGATTGCCGCGGCTCTGGCCTTTATATTCCTGGCCGTCATGAAAAACCACGGTCAGGCTTCGCGGACCGTTTTGAAGGACTAAACGATGGACAACAGGAAAGTGCGGGAGATAGCCGCCAATTGGATGTTCCCCGTCGCCGGCTCGAGCTATATGGGCGGTCTCGAGGACCGGCCGGTCATTGCGCGGACCGAAGGCCGGACGGTCACCGACACGGCGGGCAACACCTATCTCGATTTTCAGTCGGGGCAGATGGGCGCGGCGCTTGGCCATCAGCATCCGCGCATTGTCGCCGTAATTCAGAAAACGATGAAAGAGGTCCTGCACGCCTCGAATACGATGCTCAGCGTTGCGCGGCTCAGGTTGCACGAGCGGCTTGGGCAATTATTGCCAAAATCTCTCAGGAAGTCCTTGTTCCTGGTCTCCGGCAGCGATTCCATAGAAGCCGCCGTGGATCTGGCGCGGAAAGCCACCGGCGGTCTCGATATTATCGGTTTGCACGCCGGACTGCATGGATCGACGTCCTATCTGACCCGCTCCATTTCCTTTAATTGGAACCGGTACAGGCATGCCGTCGTGGCGCCGGCGACGTCTTCGATTCTGACCCCTTACTGCTACCGCTGCCCGCTGGGGATGTCGTTTCCGCAATGCGACATTCAATGCCTGAAAACCAGCTTTGAACTGGCGGACGCCAATTTCACGAGCAAGCCGGCCGCGTTTATCGGCGAGCCCGTGCTCAGCGCCGGCGGCGTCATCGTCCCGCCCGAGGGCTTCTACAGGCGGGTGCAGGAGGCGTGCCGCGCGCGCGATATGCTGCTGATCCTGGACGAGGCGCAGACGGGGCTCGGCAAGACCGGCCGGATGTTCGGCTTTGAGCACGAGGAGGGCGTCACGCCGGACATCATCACGCTGTCGAAACATTTCGGCGGCGGCCTGCCGATCAGCGCGGTGTGCACATCCGACGAGATTGCCGCAAGCGCCGTCGAAAACGGATATTTCGCCACCCGCTCTCATGCGTCCGATCCGCTTCTTTGCTCCGCCGGAGAAGAAAGCCTGAACATTGTGGTCGAGGAGAAATTAGCCGATCGCTCGGCGGGGATCGAGCGCCGGATAAGGGAGGCTGCAACGGAATGGGCCAAGGAGATCGGGCTCATCGGCGATATTCGCGGGCGGGGCGTGCTGATGGGGATCGAGCTCGTCAGGGACCGCGAAACGAAGGCGCCCGCGGAAGATGAAGCCCGCGAAATTCTGAACGATTGCCTGAAACATGGTCTTATCTTTCAAATCCGTGGCACGCGCGGCCGTCAGAATGTCATCCGGCTCGTGCCGCCGATGACCACGACGGACGAGGAGCTGGAACGGGCGTTGTCAATTCTCTTCGATGCCCTGAAAGCAGTGGCATGAATACGGCTTGGACCGCGGCCGACGCGCACTGAGCAAAGTCCAAAGTCCCGCCCGCGGATCTCGGTTGCTCGAACCGGCGCCCGAAATCCGGACTTCTTCCCGGTTCGTGCATCTTCGCCCTGTGCTTAAGGGCTTGAGTCGTCTAATGATGCGCCGTTATCGTTGATGTTGAATTCCGCATCGCCTTAGGAGGCCTGATAATGCCGCACCCCATACGCAAAGCGGTCTTTCCCGTCGCCGGACTTGGCACGCGATTCCTGCCGGCTACAAAGGCCATGCCCAAGGAGATGCTGACCGTCGTCGACCGGCCCCTGATACAGCATGTCGTCGATGAGGCGCGCGAGGCCGGTATCGAGCATTTCATATTCGTCACCGGCCGCAATAAGGGTGTTATCGAGGATCATTTCGACCGTCCTTTCGAACTCGAGGAGACGTTGAAACGGCGCCACAAGACCGCCGAACTGGAGGCCCTTGCCGTCGATTTGCCGGGACCCGGACAAACGAGCTTTACCCGCCAGCAGGAGCCGCTCGGCCTCGGCCACGCGGTGTGGTGCGCGCGGGATTTGATCGGCGATGAGCCTTTCGCTTTACTGCTGCCTGATGTGCTCGTGAGGGCGGAAAGAGGTTGCCTTGCGCAGCTCATCGATGCCTACAACGATGTCGGCGGCAATATCATCGCGGTCGAGGAAGTCCTGCCCGAGGAGACATGCAATTACGGCGTCGTCAGCCTGGGCAAGGGCGAGGACGGGTTTTGGCCGGTTACCGGAATGGTGGAGAAGCCGGCGCCGGGAACCCAGCCCTCAAACCTGATCATAATGGGGCGTTACATCCTGCAACCCGAAATCTTTGCAATTCTGAGCAATCACGAACGCGGCGCCGGGGGAGAAATACAGATCACCGACGCTATGCAAATCCTGATGACGACGCAGGACTTCCATGCGCTGCGCTATGAGGGGCAAAGCTACGATTGTGGAACCAAGGTGGGTTTTTTGGTTGCCAATGTAGCATTCGCCTTGGCCCGCGACGACATCGCCGAGCGGTTCAAGGACGAGTTGGAGCGTCTTCTCTGACGCTCCGCTCTTTCCCGGTTCATACCCCTGGGCGTTCGAAGCGCCGTGGCGCGCGGCTTAGCGGCCGATACGCAACATCGGTCGCGTCACCGGAACGTAAATGGAAGTGAATGCGGTTTCATGCGGGATGTGCTAGTCTGCTCTCCAGGGAAGATAGTATAACCGGGAGGCAGATCACATGAAGTTCGGATTTCTTTCCCCAATTGCCTTCGCCATTGCCATCGCTCTGATGAGTTTTGCGATCGTTTCGCCCCTATTTGCACAGCCGATGAAGTACCCCAACATCGCCGCATCCGGCGACGGCCACGGAGTTGTCCTTCCCGCCGGCCGCCGGTATGGGGATTCTTATGGCTATGGCCGGCATCGCTATGGCTATGATGGCTACGGCTATAGGCACCACCGGCGGCACCATTACGGCTACGGCGGGTACGGCTATTCGTATCGACCCTATCGCTACGATTATTCGTATCGACCATACCGCTATCGGCACCGTGACTATTATGGCTCCTATGGCTACAGGCCCTATTACCGCCACCGCCATTATTACCGTAGCCACGACTATAGATTTGGCTTTGGCCGTGATTTTTATGATGACGTTTACGGCGGTGACTGAGCGCAAAATATAAAGGCGCGCCGCCATCGCGCATCAGATTTGTCCAACGTGCACGTCGGATGCCGTGCCGCGGTCAAGGTTGAATTGTAAAAAAATTCCTGACATGGGTCGCGTCGCGAGGCTTATGCGTGTAAGCTGTCTCTGGGGAGTGTCGGAAGGAGGCAGTGATGCTTAGAGTAAGGACCGCGCTGATTGCGGTCGCGTTTGTTGTCGCCGCATTTGGAGTCCCATTGGCGACCTCGACACCCGCCTCGGCAGGAGGCTATGTGGATTTCGGTTTTGGCGGATTTTCCATCGGCTTTCCCGGTTATTACGGCAGATATCGCAATTGTGATCCGTACGGATATTATGGGTATTACGGATATGATCCGTACTATTGCCGCCCCTACTACAGACGGCACTATTACAAGAGACACCGCCATTTCAGGCGGCATCACTTCAAGCGCCGACACGATTATTCAAGGCGGTTCCACAGGCGCAGAAATTACGGCAGGCGCCAATATGGATCACGGCGGTATTACAATCGCCGGGGGTACCGCTCCCGGTCCGCAAGATCCCATAGAGGTGCAAGATCCCATAGAGGTGGACGGCGATATGGGGGGGGTGGCCGTCACCGTGGCGGTAGCCGCAGACATCGGTAGGGACCCTCGCCTGCGTAGTGACGCTGGGACGGTTACGCCGTTTGAGCGTTTACAAAACCGATAGTTCAAACGGCGCGGCGCTGCCCGCGCCGTTTGCTCGTGGATTTCGCGGCGGCCAGACGTTCATCTTCTATTCAGCTTCGCAGTGGTATCCTGCCGGAACAAATGGGATATCGCGGTCGTCCCTGTGATTTCGGTCGCCGTTCGGACCTGGATAGCCGAGACACCGCTGGAGTTGGAGGGGAGGCAATATGAAGCACCTCACCAAGGTTTTTGCAGTTTTGGCGCTCGCCCTCGGATTGACCGCGGCAACGGTCGATGATGCCCAAGCGGGACGGCGCTACCATCGCCATCATCATAACAATCATGGCGGGCTTATCGCCGGCGCCATAATCGGTGGATTGATGCTCGGTGCGTTGGCGAACAGCTCCCGGTATGACGCGGATTATTGCTACCGCGGTCCGCGCCGGTGCGTGAGGCGGTATCGCTGCTTTGTCGACGATTATGGCGATGAGCATTGCCGGACGGTGCGCAGTTGCCACCGGCCCGCTTATTGCGATTAGGATTTGTAAGAGTTTACCTTCGCTCTCTTGTTGTTACTGGAATGCCGCGTGGCCCCAATGCCGCGCGGTTCTTTGTATTCCGCCGTCAACGGGCTAAAGGCGCCTCTTCCGGTCCGGTTGCTGCATCGGGCGCGGAGCAGACGGAATTCGCAACGTAAAGAGCGATGGCGGCCGCGGCCGATACGTTCAGGCTGGAGAGCGAAGGCGCGATAACGATCCGGCAGAGGAGGTCGCAGTTTTCGCGCGTCAGGCGGCGGAGTCTTTTTCCCTCGCCGCCGAGGACGAGCGCCAGCGGACCTGACCGCTCCAGCTGCTCGATGCGGCGATCCGCGGCGCCATCGAGTCCGATCCGGTAAAACCCTCGTTCGCCCAATTCCGCCAAAGCGCGCGCCAGATTTGCGACAAGGACAATTGGGACGCACTCAAGGCCGCCGCTCGCCGCTTTCGCCAGCGTTCCCGTGAGAGGCGGGCTGTGGCGGGCGGTCATAATCAAGGCTTCGGCGCGGAAGGCGGCGCACGATCTGACGATCGCGCCGACATTTTGCGGGTCGGTCACCTGGTCAAGGACGACAACCGGCCTGTCGCCGGTCACATCGGCCAAATCGCTGACGGCAAGAGGGTCCGCCTCCAGCAGGACGCCCTGGTGAACCGCGTCATGGCCGCTGAGGCGGGCAATGAATTTCGGGTCGACAATCTCGGGCGTGAGATTCCGGCCGGCAATGGCGGCGGAAAGCCTCTCGGCGGCGTTGCGGGTGGCGTAGAGCTTATGAATTTTTCGAGCCGGATTGAAGAGCGCGGCCTCTACCGCATGCAGGCCGAACAACTGGCTTGCGGTTTGCCTGCCCGGATGGCCGCGCCTATGCCGTCTTTGCCTGGTCATGCGTGCTCTTCCCGACTGCGAACGGTAAATTGCGGGATATCATCCCGGCTCATGGCGGAGCCGGCGTTTCCCAATCCCTCAAACCGTGCGGCGGTTCCATGAGACGGTTTGAAGCACATATGGCACAATGGGGACATATTTCGACAGTTGCCGCCAAAGAATTCGCATCAAGACCAGTCTGTCTTGCCGGTGTCCTCGATGTCGCCATACCCAGGGATGTCATTTATTCGCGGCTTGCAAAGAGATTTGACCGGGGCAAAAAGGTGGAACCAGCAGAAAAATGCTCCTGTTGTGCAGTCTTTTTGGCGCCCGATCGATTTCAGTTTTATTTTTTTGAAATAATTGATATTTCTATTGACATCCAGCGACCGACTGCCCATAAACTCCCAGTTTCCCTGCCGGAAACAGCGGGGCGTTATTCTATGGGCCAATACCAATTATCGAACCTGAGGAGGGGTGCCCGAGTGGTTAAAGGGGACGGGCTGTAAACCCGTTGGCTATGCCTACGTTGGTTCGAATCCAACCCCCTCCACCAAGTCGCTCCGAGAGCAATGCGCGGGTGTAGCTCAATGGTAGAGCAACAGCCTTCCAAGCTGATGACGAGGGTTCGATTCCCTTCACCCGCTCCAACGCGACCCGAGTTTGATTGCATGTGACGCCGAAATACTCAGTTATGCGCCGTGACATGCGGCGTTAGGGCCAAAATCAGGGCAGATATCGCCTGGCGGATGATGGCCTGAGGAAAGAAAGTCGGACAAGAGGGGCAAGAATTCACAAATGCACATGGGTCGGTCGTCACTATCTCAGCGAAATCGGAATAATGACCCATCGAAGAGACCCATATGCCAAATCCACCGTCTGCCTGTCCGGTCCGAACCGGGTGAGGCCCGCATGACGGCCGAACGGCGTTAATTGCAACGGACGGACCAAGTTACAACCGGAAGAGAGAAGAACAGAGGTTCCTGGCGGACAATGGCGAAGGAGAAATTTCAGCGGACGAAGCCGCATTGCAACATTGGCACGATT
>CAYWBS010000014.1:0-16250 GCA_964456215.1 uncultured Hyphomicrobiaceae bacterium | reverse complement strand
TTTTATGGAGGAATTGCGACGGTGGCTCTCAGTCCCTGCGTCACTTCCATTCGAGCTTGCAGGCTTTGACTTCGCCGAGCGTCGCAGCGACGCCTCCTTATCGGAGAGCGATGTTTTGCTTTTATCGCTTTCGGCCGCCGTCAGATCCCGGACCTTGACGCCCGGACCGACCCCGGAAAGGCGTGTGACCAATATGCGCTCATCCGGCCTTAAAGTCCCGCGGATCAGTAAATCCGGACCCGCGGCGCCGGCAAGCTGGACCTTGCGCTCGTCCAGGCGTCCGTCCTCGATCACATATACCTTTTCACCTTGGTAGAGAGCGGTCCGCGGCACCTGAACGACATTCCTGTAAAGCCGGTCGGGCACAAGTACCTCGACAAAGGCGCCGGAACGGATTAGCGCCTTATCATCCGCCGGCGCAAGGCGCGCATAGACAAGGACGCCGCCCTCCTTGGACGAGATCTCGGCGCTCACCCGCTCAATGCGCGCCTTATATGTGACCGGGTCATCGCCGATATACCAGCGAACCTCGACCTCGCGGCTCTCCAACGGTTCGCTTGAGCTCACGATTCGTCCATATTGGCTGTCGGAGAACGTAAAACTGACCTCAATCCAGTTCTTATCGAGCAGGGTGGCGACCCGGTCGTTAATGCCGATGATGCGGCCGAGCTCGGCATTCACAGTCGTCACATAGGAATCAAACGGCGCCTTCAAGACCGTGTCGCGTATATTCCGCTTCGCCTGGTCGACCTTCCAGGTCAGCCGGTCGATCGTGGCGCGCTGCTGGTCGGCCTTCGCCACCTGCACTTTCAAACTATTCCGTCTGTTCTGTACGCTCTGTTGGCGCTGACTAACGATGACGCGGCGGTCATCGGCGAGTTTTTGCGACACCGTGCCCTTTTCGGCAAGCGGCACCGCCCGCTCCAGATCGCGCTTTGCGAGTTCGAACTGCTCCCTCTCGAATTTCAGCGCATCCTCTTCGAGCCGGATCGCCGCCTCGATCTCGGTCAGCTTGGCCTTTGCTTCTGCGAGTTGCGCTTCGGCCTCGACAAGCGCCCCGTCATATTGGAAGCGGTCAATCTTCACGAGAAGATCTCCTTGCCGGACGGTGCCACCCTCTCTAAGCCCCGGACCGACCTCGACAACTTCCCCCTGAACCAGCGCACGTATTTCGACACGGCGGCCGGACACCGTTTGGCCATAAAGCGTGAGAAGAGGCCGGTGATCCGCGAATTTCGCGGCCACGGACTTCACGGGCCAGACTTTTTCGCTCTGGGCACGCTGCTTGACTTCCGGTTTTGTCGATTTGAGATGGAGGTAGCCGCCAATTGCCGCAGCGACCACGAACGCAGGTAGGACGGTCTTTGCAATGAGACCAAACGAGCGCCGGACGCGGCCCGGACGATTTTCGACAGGGGGACCGAGAGCGCCAGCATGGTCTGCCGGACGATTAGCAGCTATTGTCCGGAGATCGTCTTTCTGGTCTGTGCCCAAAACAATGTCCTTTCCTGCGCTTGCGTGCCGGGCGGCAGGCCATTGCCACGGAACTTCCGCTTGAACCTGATTTCGCAATTCGACACCAGCGAATTGCAATGGGATTTCAATGGCGACTGACTAAATTTTATACGCTAATACTGGTCTAATTCCGGCGGTTCATCATATAAAATCGACCTTAAGGATGGATTGCCTTCCCGATGGCGCAAAGCAACCGAATGACTTCATACTTAGGAGGCCAGTTTGACGCCGCAACTCCCCACGCCTCAGGAAATGCTTGCGAATCTCGTCGCCTTTGACACGACGAGCCGCGATTCGAATCTCCCTCTTATCGAATTTGTTCAGAGCTACCTTGCGGATTTCGGCGTTTCATCCGAGCTTGTGCCCAATACACAGGGAGACAAGACCAGTCTTTTCGCCACGGTCGGACCGGCAGGTACAGGCGGCATCGGCTTATCGGGCCACACCGACGTCGTGCCGGTTGACGGGCAAAACTGGTCCACCGACCCATTCACGCTCAGCGAAAAAAACGGCCGCCTCTATGGCCGCGGATCGGCGGACATGAAGGGTTTTATCGCCTGCGTTCTTGCGGCCATTCCCGATCTCGTTCGCCGCGACCTCAGAATCCCGATCCACTTGTTGTTCTCCTATGACGAAGAGATAGGATGCATCGGCGTCCGGCCGATGATCGCACAACTCGGGTCCCGTTTTCCGCGTCCATCGATCGTCATTGTCGGTGAGCCGACAAGCATGAACGTCGTCGACGCCCATAAGAGCATAAATGCCTTTGTGACCGGGGTCACCGGTCATGAGGCCCATTCGAGCGCAACCCATATCGGCGTCAATGCCATAGAGATCGCCTCGGAACTGATTGCCGAGCTTGGACGAATTGGCGACGACATGCGCAAGCGCACCGGCGGCCACCGGTTCAATCCACCTTACACGACGGTCAATGTCGGCACGATCGAAGGGGGAACAGCGCTGAATATCATTCCGAAACGCTGCTCTTTTAAATGGGAGTTCCGCGGTCTTCCGGGGATAGACGAAAAAGAAATCGGCAATCGCATCCGCTCTTTCGCCGACCAGGCGCTGATCCCGAAAATGCATGCCGTTTCCGATGCGACCGGGATTGATATCCGCCAGATCACCCATGTACCGGCATTTTTTTCAAGGGACGGGTCGGAAGCCGTTTCACTTATCCTGAAACTTGCCGAAAAGAACGAGACGCACACCGTCTCCTATGGGACCGAGGCGGGGCTCTTCGAAAAGGACGGCTGTCCAACCGTCATTTGCGGGCCCGGCGATATCGAGCATGCTCACAAGCCCGACGAATTCGTTTCGATTTCCGATCTCGATGCCTGCATGCGGTTCCTCAGCCGCCTGGCTGACCATGCCGAATCCGGTTTATAAGCGTCGCGCGCAAAGGCTTACTCTTCAAACTCCGCAGGCGAAAAATTGAACGGCGTATTACAGAATTCGCAAGTCACGCGGATCATGCCGTCTTCGACCATCGACGTCATCTGTTCCGCGGGAAAACGCCGCAGGAGCTGATAGACCCGTTCCCGCGAGCAGCGGCATTCCGCTTCGATGCCGTCCGGCCGGAAGGCTCTGACCCGCTCCTCATGAAACAGCCGGTATAACAACCGTTCCGGCGCCAGCGTCGGATCGAGCAATTCATGATCCTCGACAGTTGCAGCCAGCTGGTAGACCCTGTTCCAATCCTCGTCTTCCTCGACAAAGGGCCATATATCGTTTTCTCCTTCGTCGGCCGGCGTTTCAGAGGGGCGGCCACCTTCACGCGTCAGGTTTTGAAGCATAAGCCCGCCGGCACGCCATGCCCAACGGCCTTCACCGTCCTCTCCTTTCCCTGCCCTGTAATGCTTGGCGACCGCGAGCCGGAGAAACGTCGGAAGCTGCTCCGACTGCCGGAAATAGGTATCCGCCGCTTCCGAAAGCGTGCCGCCTTCGAGCGCGACGACTCCCTGATAGCGCTCCATTTCCGGGCCCTGATCTATGGTCATCGCCAGATGGCCCTGCCCCATGAGAGCGCCGCTGTCTTGGCCGTTTTGATGACCGTCGCCCGCGAGTCGGTCGGCGTCGAAGCGGGCATAGCCCCGGACCTTGCCGGGGGCGTCATAGTGCGCGACGAGAAAATCAACCGGACCGTCACTCTTGGTCTGGAGAATGAACTTGCCGTCGAATTTCAGCGCCGCCCCGAGCATCGCCGTCAAAGTCACCGCTTCGCCGAGCAGCTTTGAGACTGGCTCGGGATAATCGTGACGAGTCAAGACCGTGTCGATGGCCCGGCCGAGGCGGATCAGCCGGCCGCTTGCTCCCGACTTTTCAGTTTGAAAACGCAGCACCGTATCGTCGCCGGGCGGTCTCTGGTCGATATGAACTTCGTCTGGTTCAGGATCACCCATTTAAATTATCTCGAGACACCAAGCCAAAATGGCCTTCTGCGCATGGAGCCGGTTCTCGGCTTCATCGAAAACGACAGACTGCGGACCGTCGATAACCTCCGCCGCGACCTCGCGGCCGCGAATTGCGGGAAGGCAGTGCATAAAAATGGCGTCGGACGAGGCTTTCGCCATAAGCTCGGCAGTTACCTGAAACGGAGCAAGCAGTTCTGCCCTCGTATCGGCGTCGTCCTGGCCCATCGACACCCACACATCGGTAACAACCGTATCGGCGCCGGTAACGGCCTCTGCCGGATCAGTCGTCAGTTTAACATCTCCGCCTTCGGCTTGCACCCAGTCTAACAGCGCCGCATTCGGATGAAATTCGGCCGGACATGCGATGCGCAGCGAAAATCCAAACCGGACGGCAGCATGAATCCAGGAAATCGCGACATTGTTACAGTCGCCAACCCACGCCGCCGTCCGTCCCTTTATCGGTCCCCTCTTTTCTTCGAAGGTCAGAATATCCGCCATGATCTGGCAGGGATGGGAGCGGTTCGTCAGCCCGTTGATGACCGGAATCGTTGCATTTTCGGCAAGTTCCACGAGATTGGCGTGGCGGTTCGACCGCATCATGATGACATCGCCATAGCGCGACAGTACGCGCCCCGTATCCGCTAATGTTTCGCCGCGGCGAAGCTGCATATCGCCCTCGTTGATGACAATGGTTTCGCCGCCAAGCTGGCGCATGGCCACGTCAAAGGAAACACGCGTCCGGGTCGATGGCTTCTCAAAAATCATGATCAGCACTTTGCCGGCGCAATCCGGCAATGCAGGTCCGCCGGCCCGCCATTCCTTTTTCAACTCGTGCGCTTTCTCTATCAGGTCGCGAACCTCATTGCCCGAGAAGGAATCAATATTTAAGAAATGCCGTGGTGCCATGGCGACAACTGTAAGTAAAAAAGGCTAGTTCTGGGACCGCGCAGGAATGCGCAGGGCAGCGCATGCATTGGAGATACTCATTGTCGCCTCTTCAATCTCGGTTTCGCCAATGATCAGAGGCGGCAGCAGACGAACGACGTTTTCGCCGGCGGCGGCGGTCAAGAGCCGCGCGTCCCGAAGGGCGGCGACAACCTGTTGTTGCGGCAAACGACATTTCAGTCCGATCAGCAGTCCCTCGCCGCGTATCTCTTCGATGATGTCCTGATTTTCGTCGGCAATTTCTGCAAGCTTCTGGCGAAGCACCAGGCCGGCATGGCAAACGTTGTCCAAAAATCCAGGCTCCAGGACGACATCCAGCACGGCATTTCCGACAGCCATGGCAAGAGGATTGCCGCCGAAGGTCGAGCCATGCGTCCCGGCGGTCATGCCCCTTGACACCTGCTCGGTCAAAAGGCAGGCACCGAGGGGAAATCCATTGCCAATGCCTTTCGCGACCGCCATGATGTCCGGCTCGATGCCGGCCCATTGATAGGCAAAGAGCTTGCCGGTACGGCCGATGCCGGTCTGCACTTCGTCCAAAACAAAAAGTATCTCGCGGCGATCCGCCAAGTCCCGCAGCTTGCGGAGAAACGCCCGATCGCCGCCGCGGATGCCGCCTTCTCCCTGTATCGGCTCTATGAGGATGCCCGCCGTTTCTTCGCCGATAGCGTTTTCCACGGCGCCGATATCACCGAGCGGCACTTGATCGAAGCCGTCGACGACCGGGCCAAATCCCTGCAGATGCTTTTCCTGGCGGCCGGCGGCGATGGTTGCCAGGGTACGTCCATGGAATGCGCCCTCAAAAGTTATCAGCCGATAGCGCTCCGGCGATCCTATGAAACTGAAATATTTGCGCGCCGCCTTGATAGCGCATTCGACCGCCTCGGCGCCGGAATTGGCGAAGAAGACGCGGTCGGCAAAAGTTTCTGCCGCAAGCCTCTCGGCGAGACGTTCCTGGCCGGCGATGCGGAACAGGTTGGACGTATGCCAGACCTTCGCGGCCTGCTCGGAAAGCGCCTTGATGAGAAGGGGATGGGCGTGGCCAAGCGCCGTCACGGCGACGCCGGACGCAAAATCCAAATAACGCTCGCCCTCAATCGTTGTCAGATATGCGCCGTGCCCGCTTTCGAACAGCAGATCGGTGCGGGCATAGGTTGGCAACAAGGCGGACATCGCGCAGCTCTCCCATGAGCGCGAGAGTGTTCTCCCTTTGCTTGGCCCATCCCGCTCCAAGGCACACCCGATAGGTCCTTTAGGAAGATTGGGAGGGGCCCGGCATCGCAGAATCCACCCCGCGGTAACGGCTACCGCATAAATCGAAACTGAAAAAGCCGCCTTCCGGGGCGGCTCCGAATGCAAACTTGTAGGAACTCACCCGGCTTCTGTCAATCGAACACGCCCAAAAACTATCTGAGATACGGCGGCCGTCCGCTACAGCGCCGCGAAGTAAGTCAGACATTGTTCAAGGCAAGCAGGAACGAAACGCCGTGGTTCGCATTTCCTTACCGGTCGCATCGACACCCGCCGGTAACCGGACACGATTTTCCCGAGGATTTAACAATAGCTGGGGCACATTTCGCAGGCAAACAAAGACAGCTCGAATGACGTTCCGGCGATGACGAAGCTTGCTGCCTGCCATCGGCGACGGAATGATTCAAAAACAAATCGCCCGGAACAGTTCATTAAGAAAAATTGATATTGTTTACAACTGTATTTATGAATAGTTTACTTGTTACAACATAATTTAAAAATGTATCAGAACAAACTCTTATTTTATTATATATATACCAATAGTTATTATTAATTTTATTTTTCAGGCGTAGAGTTTTCCTGTTAATTATTGATGGTGGATGGGTCCGATGGAAAAAGTGCGATTAACAGCCAGTCAATTGCGGGCTCGTGTTCTGCGCGACATGTGGGTGATGCCGAGCCTTGTCGGGCTCGCAGTCGTCGTCATAACGGCAGCTATTTTTGTCGCCAATTGGAGCGCTGAAATCGTGCTGCGCCGTGACGCGACGAATATGGCGGTGCAGTGGACCGATCTCCTCATCGAAAATTTTCGGTCCATCCGTCATCAAGACGGCAACGTGGACCGGGGAACGCACGTTGAGATGATCTCCAAGCAGTTGCTGGCCGCTTTCCAGGCAAAGGGCCCCGAGTCAGCCGCAGAGGTAGAGGCTTCGGCGGCGGTCGCCGATCCGGACATCTTTCATCGCGGACGCTATGTCAGCCAGATTTACCGCTACGCAATTTTCGGCCGCGACGGTTCGATATTCGCCAAGAGCGGCAGGTTTGACAGCTTCGACGAGCTGGACATGTCGACATTGGTAGGCGGGGCACGGGAATTCCAACAGGCAGCCATTCGAGGTGAGATCGTTTCTAAAATGCTGCCCCGGCATATTCAGCGTGTATTCGTGCCCTACCGGGCGGGTAATTCCACACCTTATATTGTTGCGGTTGACGTTGACCAATATGGCGCCGCCACGCTTCTCGGCGGTGCGATGAAAGTCGTGTCCTTTGTGACGGCGGCTTTGATGATTGCCGGCTGCGGCATTCCGGCCTTCATTGCGCGGGGTCTATTGCGAAAAAGAGAGATCGCTGAAGAACGCGTACGCTATCTGGCGCACCATGACTCGTTAACGGATATGCCAAACCGTTATTATCTGACCAAGAAATTGTCAAAATGCGTAGCGCAAACAGAAGCCTTTGGCGAACGGCTGGCCGTTTACTGTATTGGTCTCGACCGGTTCAAGGCCATCAACGACACTCTTGGTCACACTGTTGGCGACCTGTTATTGCAGGAAGTCGGCCGGCGCCTGAAACTCGTTACCCGCAAGAATGATATCGTCGGCAGGCTTGGCGGCGACGAATTCATGCTGACTTCGATGGAAATCCGATCCATCGAACACGCGGCAAGCCTGGCGGACCGCATCTGTGGTGATCTATCGAAACCATACAATCTCGGAGGCCACGAAGTCACCATCACGGCGAGTGTCGGAATCGCCCTGAGCGAGCCGACGGTCAATAGTCCGGAGCAGCTGTTATCGAATGCCGACCTGGCGCTTTATCGCGCCAAGGGCGACGGGCGCAACCGATTCCGGTTTTTTGAAGCCGAGATGGACCAGGCCTGGCGAACACGCAGGCAGGTCGAAAAAGATCTTCGCACCGCCATCTCGCGCAAGCAATTGCGCCTGCATTACCAGCCGCAATACGATCTCGGGAAAGGTTCGCTCACGGGATATGAGGCGCTGATACGCTGGGAGCACCCAGATCACGGCCTGGTTCCACCAGATCAGTTTATCGCGATCGCGGAGGAAGTAGGCCTAATCTGGTCAATCGGCGAGTGGGTTTTGGAGACGGCCTGCGAATACGCGGTGACCTGGCCGGATAATCTCTCAATTGCCGTCAATCTGTCGCCATCCCAGTTCCAACAAGGTGACATCGTTGCCCTAGTCAAGCGCGTGCTGCAGAAAACCGGATTAAACCCCACCCGGCTCGAGCTCGAAATCACCGAAGGCCTGTTGCTGAACAAGGCGGCCAGCGTCCTGACAGCTCTCCGCGAACTGCGCGATCTCGGCATTACCATCGCCATGGACGACTTTGGCACGGGGTATTCAAGCTTGAGCTACCTGACGCATTTTCCGATCAACAAGCTCAAGATTGATCGATCGTTTATCAAGAACCTTTATTCCGATACCACGAGCGACGCGATTGTCCGCACCATCATCGGTCTTGGAAAGTCCCTCGATGTCAGCATCACGGCTGAAGGCGTCGAAACCGATGTCCAGGCTGAATTCCTTTTGGAATGTGGCTGCGATCACGTCCAAGGCTACTTGTTCGGTCGGCCACGCGAGCGGGTTTCGGCAACCGACTTACGGGTACCTGCAGATTTCAAGTCGCGCGCCTCGGACAAGTCCGAAGTCGCCTGACAATTTGCCAGGCCACCGGAAAACCTCCATCTGCGCCCTTTGTTCGACCCGCCCGAACAAGGCGGCCTTGGAGTGCGCTTCCACTACCGACATCTCGTGGTCCGCTGATTGCCGAAGCGGTATCGTTTGTGGGAACCCGTCTACACGCCGTGATCGTCGGAGCGCGCAGCGCTTTGCGCCGGGTCAGATTGACTCTCGAAAAAGAGGCCAATGGATCGAGATGATGGCTCCACGAAGACCGCATCCAGACGCCATCCGCACGCCCATCAGCGTGATCGCACAAGCGCCGACTCAAAAACCGGCGTGGCATGATTGCAATAATGGTTATGAAATCGTTAAACGGACCCGCCGGAACCCTTGCCCTGCTTTTGTTCGATATAGTAGCTTCCTTCTCATCGGCCACGGCAGTCCGTCATCCATATCCGGCCGACCGAGTTCCTCCAGTACAGCGTTCATTTTGATTGCAAAGCCACAACTTCGGCTTGTGGTTGATGTATGCCTATTGAGAGGAGGCCAGACCGCATGGCGTGGACCGATGACCGGGTCGAACAACTCAAGAAGCTTTGGACTGAGGGCCTGAGCGCAAGCCAAATCGCCAACCGTCTCGGTGGCGTGACGCGGAATGCCGTGATTGGCAAAGTTCATCGTCTCGGATTGTCTGGACGCGCAACGACATCGCGGGTGAAATCCGTAAGAGCCCGCAGAAGGATCGGTTCCGCGGTTCGCAAACCGTCGCGGATACGCTATGCGACTTATGGCAATGCCGCTCTCAAGCATATCTTCGAGACGGATTATCTCGCCGAAGGCGAGACGGAACTGGGGTCGATCCAGGAGCTTGTGATTCCCGTCGAGGAGCGGGCGTCGATTGCGAGCCTGACAGAGAATATGTGCCGCTGGCCGATTGGCGATCCCATGGAAGAAGATTTTCATTTTTGCGGCCGCAAGAAAATTCCGGGTCTGCCGTATTGCGAATTTCACGCGCGCATCGCTTTTCAGCCCTTGCAGGCAAGACGGCGCCACCGGCCGGCGAACCGGGTTTGACGAGGTTGACGGACTAGATATTGGATCAAAGAGGGCGTTGGTGCACTTGCGGGAGTGCAGCAATGAATGCGGGGGGGAGAGCCGGAGCTACGCTAAAGCGTCTCCGGCTCTCTTTTTTCTTGCGCCTAGAATGTTTCCAGGAAAAGTGGGCACCGTTTTTCGTCCGCATACACGAAAAATCAAAATGTTAATGTGTTTGAGCGATTCAACGAAAAGCGAAAACACTCTAGAACTTGTTTCCGAACGCATAACCCGCGCCGCGCACGGTCCGGATCGGGTCCGATTCCTTTCCGCGAGTCAAAGCCTTGCGGAGCCGGCCGATATGAACATCCACGGTTCGCTCGTCCACATAGACGTCGCGGCCCCAGACGCCATCCAGGAGCTGCGTCCGGCTAAACACGCGGGCAGGACTCTCCATGAGAAATTCCAGCAGACGGTATTCGGTAGGACCAAGTCTCACATTCCGTCCATTCCGTCTAACGTGATGAGATTCGCGGTCCATCTCGATATCGCCAACGCTTAAGATATCCGCGATTCGCTCAGGACTTGTACGCCGGAGAACCGCCCGAATGCGGGCCACGAGTTCCGGCACCGAAAACGGTTTGACTATATAGTCGTCGGCACCAACGGTGAGGCCGCGCACACGGTCCGTTTCCTCCCCTTTCGCCGTGAGCATGATGATCGGAATGTTTTTCGAATTCCGGCCCGAGCGAATCCGTCTGCAAAGTTCCAAGCCGGACAAACCGGGCAACATCCAATCGAGCACCACTATGTCAGGCGGGTCTTCCCTGATGGCGACTTCCGCCTCATCTCCGGTTCGAGCAACCGCAGCACGGAACCCCTCGGCCTCAAGGTTATAGGTGAGGAGAAGCACCAGCGGTTCTTCATCCTCCACGACAAGGACCTTCGCACTCATGCGATCAAATTCTTATCTCCAAACCATGCCCTATTGTTTCGTGCCGGCGTCGACAACCAGCGTCGTGCTGGTGACGTCGCCTTTGGGGCGTTCGTCCAAAATCGCATTTCCATGAACAAGGTAGTGAATCGTCTCGGCTATGTTTGTCGCATGATCGCCGATCCGTTCGATATTCTTCGCACCAAAGAGCAAATGCGTACACAGTCCGATGTTTCTTGGATCTTCCATCATGTATGTCAGCAACTCCCGGAAAAGTGAGTTGTACATGGCGTCGATTTCTTCGTCGCGATGCCAGACTTTCAGTGCTTTGTCCGCATTCCGTTCCGAATAGGCGTCGAGAACATTCTTAAGCTGCTCAAGCGCCAGTTCGCCCATATATTTCAATCCGAGCATGAGCTGTTTCGGGTGATTTTCACCGGCCACGGCGAGCGCGCGCTTGGCAATATTCTTGCCAAGGTCGCCAATCCGTTCCAGATCGGACGAAATCCGGATCGCGGTCATGATTTGACGCAGATCGAGCGCCATCGGCTGGCGGCGGGCAATCATCGTAATTGCCTGTTCCTCGATTTTGCGCTCCAACTCGTCGATGGCGCGGTCGCTACGTATGGTAAGATCGGCCAAATCCGGATCGTGCTTATCCAAGGCCTCGATGGATTTTCCGACGAGTTTTTCGGCGAGCCCGCCCATCTTGGCGAGCTTGTTGTCGAGTGAGACAAGCTCCTCTTCATATGAGGTGACGATATGCTCGTGTTCTGCCACTTTATGTGCCTCCAGAGCGGCGATCCGCGTTCAAATCAACCAAATCGTCCGGTAATGTAATCCTGCGTTCTTTGATCGGACGGATTTGTAAAAATCTGTGTCGTTTCGTCCTCTTCGACCAGGACACCGAGGTGAAAAAATGCCGTCCGCTGCGAGACACGCGCCGCCTGCTGCATCGAATGGGTCACGATCACAATACAATAATTCTGCTTGAGGTCGTCGATTAACTCTTCGATGCGAGCGGTGGCGATCGGATCCAGCGCCGAACACGGCTCGTCCATCAAAATGACTTCGGGGCTGACGGCGATCGCGCGGGCGATGCACAGGCGTTGCTGTTGCCCGCCGGAGAGCCCCGTGCCCGGCTCCCTCAAGCGATCCTTCACTTCTTCGAAAAGCCCGGCCCTCCGCAGACTTTCTTCGACAATTTCTTCTATATCCGTCTTGGAGCTGGCAAGTCCGTGAATTCGGGGACCATAGGCGATATTGTCGAAAATGGATTTCGGAAATGGATTGGGCTTTTGGAAGACAATACCGACGCGCGCCCGGAGCTGAACGGGGTCAATATCCTTTGAATAGATATTATCCTCATCCAACAAAATCTCTCCCGCAACCCGGCACCCTTCGATCACATCGTTCATGCGATTGAGGCAGCGAATAAAAGTTGATTTTCCGCATCCTGACGGGCCAATGAGCGCCGTCACGGCCCGCCCCCGGACATCAAGATTAACATCAAACAACGCCTGCTTCTCGCCGTAGTAAACGTTGACATTCCGGCCACGCATTTTTACTTCGACAGCATCAGCCTCCTTGACCGGAGCCGGGCCCGGCTCCGTGGCAATTGATTGCCTATTGTCAGGGGCCTGGGCAATGGCCGACTGGACAGTGGAAGCGCTCTTGTCCTCTTCCTGCCTGGCTTTCTTCTCGCGCTCCGCCTCAGCTGCAAGTTCTGTTAGAGCTGGATCCACCTCTGTCCCCTTCGACACCGAAACCAATTACCATTTCCGTTCAAATCTCTGCCGCAGAATGATTGCGATGGCGTTCATCATCACAAGGAATCCAAGGAGCACCAAAATCGCCGCCGATGTGCGCGAAACAAAACCGCGTTCCGGACTGTCCGCCCAGCTAAAAATCTGTGTCGGAAGCGCGGTCGCCGGCTCCAGTATTCCACCAGGCGGGCTGGTAATAAAAGCATTCATGCCGATGAGAAGCAACGGCGCCGTCTCGCCCAGGGCCTGGGCGAGACCGATGATCGTTCCTGTCAAGATACCCGGCATGGCGAGCGGTAAGACATGGTGCAGCGTGACCTGATGCCGTGATGCCCCGACGCCAAGTGCCGCTTCCCTGATGGACGGCGGCACGCCCTTCAGTGCGGCGCGCGTTGCGATAATGATGGTCGGCAGTGTCATAAGCGACAGGACCATGCCGCCGACCAATGGCGCCGAGCGTGGCAAGCCGAACAGGTTGAGAAAGACCGCCAGGCCGAGAAGGCCAAAGACGACTGACGGGACCGCCGCCAGATTATTGATATTCACTTCAATTATATCCGTAGCCCGATTCTTGGGCGCAAATTCCTCAAGGTATACCGCCGCGGCGATGGCCATGGGAAAGCTGACGAGGAAACAAACCAGCAAAGTATAGAACGATCCAACGATCGCGCCTGCAAGTCCCGCCTGCTCCGGGAAACGGCTGTCTGAATTTAAGAACAGCTCCCAGCTGAACGGCGTTCGCACCACACCCTTCCGAACCAGGCTTTGAAACCAGCCAATCTGTTCCGCCGATGCGAAGCGGGGATTGGTAATTTTCGGAATTTCGCCCTTGTGCAAAAGATCGAAGAATTTTGACACAGGAACACGGACCTTCGCCGTCTGGCCGATTATCCCGGGCCGCACCTTGACAAATTCCTTTAGTATTTCAGGCGCGTCATCGGCGAAAAATTTGGAGATGCCCTCACGCTGCTGACGGAACAAATAGGACTTAAGAGAATCTACCAAAATCGCGCTATAGTCTCCGCCGTCTAGATCCGACGGCTTGACTAATTTAGGATCGATAAAAGCTTCGAACTGCAAGAACGTTTTCCCGTCCTCAAGGACGACGAGCCCACGGTTCTCAAGGGTCCGGAACCAGCGGATCTCGAGCGGGGTCAAAACTTCAATTTCCGCCGGAATCACTTTTTTGTGCAACTGATCGAATGGATCGGAAACCGGCACGACGAGTTTAATCGTGGTGCCGACCGCGTCGGGATGACTCACCACGTAGTCGCGCACGATATAACGGGCTTCGCTGCTCAATATGCGGTCAAGGTCGCGTTTCCGCTGCCGGCCGGTAACATCGGGAAAATATTTGTCAAATGCATCGCGGACCAAGCGGCGATAGTTGCCTTTCCGTGGGTCGGCCTTGTCGATGAGCGACGGGTCGAGGAAAAACTCAAGCTCGAGCTTGGTTTGATAAAACGCCTTGTAGCCGGTCGAAATAAGGGAAACGACCAATATGCCAAGTAGCAGGATCGCCGTGCCGATGGCGGCAAGGCCGTAGAACTGTAGCCTCCGGTCCGCACGATGGCGCCTTTTGAGCCGGCGCTGTGCATCCGGCGATCCCCAATCATGAATGGGCCCTGCCGGGGCGGTGGCAATATCACTCATATTTCTCTCGATATTTCTGCACGATTCGGAGCGCGATCACGTTAAGGCAAAGGGTAACTATGAACAGCACGAGACCCAGAGCAAATGCCGCCAGGGTCTTCGGATTGTCGAATTCCGTGTCGCCAATGAGAAGCGTGACGATTTGAACGGTTACGGTCGTCACGGCTTCAAACGGGTTGGCGGTCAATGTTGCGATCAGACCGGCAGCCATGACCACGATCATCGTTTCGCCTATCGCGCGGCTGACGGCGAGCAGAATACCGCCCATGATTCCGGGCAGAGCGGCCGGCAACAGGACGTTCAAAATGGTCTCGTTCTTCGTTGCGCCCAGGCCGTAAGCGCCGTCACGCATCGCACGCGGAACCGCATTGATCGCATCGTCGGAAAGCGACGAAATGAATGGGATGATCATGATACCCATGACGGCGCCCGCGGCGAAAGCGCTGTTCGGCGCAACAGCCAATCCGAATTCGGCGGCGAATTCGCGAATCGCAGGTGCGACTGTCAGAACCGCGAAAAAGCCATAAACCACGGTCGGTATGCCCGCCAATATCTCCAGGATCGGTTTTATGACGGCACGAAAACGCGGCGCCGCATACTCGGTCAGATAAACAGCAGAGAGAAGACCGATCGGAACCGCGACGGCCATCGCCATGGCGGCGATAAGCAGTGTTCCGGTAAAAACCGGGATGGCGCCGAACGCGCCTCCCGCCGTTACCTGGCCCTCACGAATAGGAATTTGCGGCTCCCAGTTGAGACCGAAAAAGAACTCCATCGGTGGAACGCGATCGAAAAACCGTAGCGCTTCGACAAGCAGCGAAACGACAATGCCGACCGTCGTCAGGATAGCAATGACAGAACACGCAATCATGATGACGTTCAACACGCGTTCGACGCCGTGACGTGCCCGAAAGGTGCGTGAAATTCGCGCCCGCGTAACGGCAAGCGCAATGAGCGCCACGGCGACCGCGACCGCGAACATGGCCCAGCCGGCGATCGCCTGCCAGGACGAATAACGGTTCGCGGCATCGACAACGAATGGTTTCGGCTGGCCAAAAATATTGCCCTGCGAAACGGATTTGATCTCGCTTACGATGAAATTGATCTGGCCCGGCATCATCGATTTTACGATATCCGGCGGCAGGCTGCGCACGAGCAGCGTATCGATAACCGGCCCCTGCAAAAGGAGCCAGAGAAGCACCAGGATAATTGACGGTATACCGACCCAGGCCGCTATATAGGCACCGTGATAGGAAGGCCGCGAATGAAGGTTATATTGCTGTCCTTCCGCGACGCCCAGCGCCCGCCGCCGGCCAATGATAAAGCTGACCGCCGTTAAGGCCAAGAGGGTCGCGAAAACGTATGTCAGCATAACTTAGTTGCCAGTCCAGCCATTGCGGCTCGTGAATTCCTCATTCAATAAGCGGGATGCCAGAATACCAAAGTCGTCGCGGTGGCCAAATTGGAAACGCCGATGCGACGCGCTTTACCCGAAGCCGCGCATCATTGAGACGCGCGGCTTCGATGCATTTACAAAGTTCGTAATCGTCAGTTGGTATAGCGCCCCATGCCGGAACCTGCCATCGTCGCCTTGCGGACAGCTTCGCGCTTGTCATCGGCTAGGACAACAAGGCCGCGCTCGGACAGATAGCCGCCTTTTCCAAATGCTTCCTCGCTGACGAACTCGGCGATGTATTCCTTCATCCCCTTGATGACGCCGCGATGCGCATTCTTGATATAGAAGAACAGCGGGCGCGAAATGCCATAGCTGCCATCGGCGATCGTCTTGAAGGACGGTGCAACGCCTTTGACCTTGACGGCCTTGAGCTTGTCTTGGTTCTCATAGAGGAAGGAATAGCCGAAAATTCCAAGAGCAAGCGGATCTTTCTCGAGACGCTGAACAATGAGATTGTCGTTCTCGCCGGCTTCGACGAAGAGCCCGTCCTGGCGCATGCGGGTGCAAACCGTTTTCTGAAGCTTCTTAAATGCTTTTTTGTCTTTCTTTGCCGCCTTCACCAGGGGCAAAGCCTCGCAGCCCTTATGCATGGCAAGCTCTACAAAGGCGTCACGGGTACCGGAGGTCGGAGGAGGG
>CAYWBS010000013.1:0-16288 GCA_964456215.1 uncultured Hyphomicrobiaceae bacterium | reverse complement strand
CGACGAGTACGCGGCGCACGCCGTGCATGGCCACGCGATCATATTCTTCATTGAGAGTCGTAAACAGGCCGCAGAGCTCAATGTCGGGATTTGATTTCAGGACATGCAGGCTCCAGGCGGAGTCCTTGCCGCTGCTCCAGCTCAGCAATGTCTTCATCGCGTTCTCTACGGACTGAATTCCGCCAGCTCCACGTTCAGTTTCGCAACAGGACCTATGGCTTAAAGCCGTGGGCCAGCTCAAGAAGTTTCGTGATCGTATTCCAGTTTCGGGCCGTACCTCTCACTCCCAAGCTCTTTTCAATAAAGGCAAGCGTGAATTTCGATCTGCCCGCCCCTTGCGGGTAATAGATATAAATCCTGTCGCCCGCCACGCGCCATTCTTCCGGCCCGTCATAAGCGGCCAATTTCTCAATGCCGTCGCTTTCGGGCGCGGACGCCAACAAACCGATATGAAGAAACCTGGCCTCTCTGTCCGCGGTCAGAGGAAATGGGCATTCTTCGCTGATTTTGGCAAGTTCGGCGGCGTTGCGGAGAATGACATCGGTATGGAAGCCAAGCTTGCTCTCATATTCCCTTTCGATTTTCCGGAGCATTTCTCGCGAGTCTTTCCCGGCGCATTCGAATATGACGTTCCCCGACTGCAGATAAGTGATGATATTTCCGTGGCCCATTGCCTCATGGACTTGTTTCAGGTCAGCCATTTTGACCTTCCGGTGACCGCCAACGTTTATTCCGCGCAAAAATGCGATAAAAGTGTCCATAGGCATTCCGCGCACCATTCAGAGGGTTTAACCGAAAAATCATGCCGCGATTTCAGCGAATTGTCATTCTTACCGGCGCGGGATTGTCCGCTGAATCGGGCCTTGGGACATTTCGTGACAAGGACGGCCTGTGGACGAAATATGACTTGAACGAGGTCGCGACGCCGGAGGGCTTTGCCCGCGGTCCCGACAAAGTCCTGGCATTCTATAATATGCGCAAGAAGGTTCACGCGGATGTCGCGCCCAATGCCGCCCATCGCGCCCTCGCCCGCCTTGAAGAGGCCTATCCGGGCAAGGTTTTGACGATCACACAGAATATCGACGAACTGCACGAATTGGCCGGTTCCCGCAATCTCATTCATATGCACGGCGAAATCTATAAGGCCCTCTGCGCCCATTGCGGTCACCGCCGGCCCTGGCGGGAGGATTTTTCCACCACTCGGAGCTGCCAAGGCTGCAACGCCTGCGGCGGCCTCAGGCCAGACGTCGTCTGGTTCGGGGAAATGCCCTACCGGATGGAGGAAATCTATGCGGCGCTTTCGCGCTGCGACCTCTTCGTCTCGATCGGAACGAGCGGCACGGTCTATCCCGCGGCGGGATTCGTCATAGATGCCCTGCAGGCGGGCGCCCATACGGTCGAGCTTAACCTGGAGCCATCGGAAGGGGTCACGCATTTCGCCGAAGCCCGCCACGGCAAGGCAACCGAGATCGTCCCCGCCTTCGTGGAAGAGCTTCTGGGCGGCGGCCACTCAGCGTGAGACGCGCAACATCGCCACGCCTATGAGTGTCGCCATTGTCGAGGCAACTTTCATGAGGTTCAAAGGCTCCTTCAGGAAGACGACGCCTATGACCAGGGCGAAGATGATGCTGGTCTCGCGCAGTGCGGTGACGAGCGCGATCGGCGCCTGCGTGAACGCCCAGGTCACAATCGCATAAGCGAGAAACGACGCTCCGCCGCCCACGATTGCAATTGTACGGCTGTCCGTTACCATGCGGCGGATCACGCCGGGCCTGACGGTCCTGATGATCCCGGCGAAGAGCGCCGCATTGATCAGCGTCAGCCATGCGTAATAGCCAAGCGCCGTACCCGCCTGGCGGGCGCCAAGGCCGTCGCAGAGGGAATAGCTGGCGATAAAGCATCCGGTCCCGAGAGCCAGTGCCGCCGCGCCCGGATTTCTGAGCCCGGCGCTGGAGCGCACAAACACCAGACTCATGATCGCGCAGCCAATGACCGCGATCGCCAACAGCGACAATGCGCTCAGTTGAACGCCGAGAAAGCCGATCGAAACGCTGGCAACGATCAATGGCGCCGACCCTCTGGCGATGGGATAGACCTGGGTCAGATCGCCGATTCGGTAGGAGAACAATAGAAAAAACTGATAGCCGAGATGAAGCCCGACTCCGGCCGCGATATAGGGCCAGCTTTCAACGTCTGGCAGCGGCACGAAAGGGAGAACCAGCAAAGGCAGCGGCGCATGGCCGACGACGATCGCCGTCATGCTCACGAACTTGTCTTCGCCGCCCTTTACGAGGGCGTTCCATACCGCGTGCAAACCGGCAGCCATGAGGACCGCGAGGAAAACGGTCAGATCCATAAGACCGGCTCCCCGTCACTCATTGACGGCGCCGAGAAGGAATTCTTCGTTGCCCTTTTGTCCCCGGACCGGCGAGGGAATAACATCCACGACCCGCCATCCGGGACGTGCGTCGAGCCACGTTCTGACGTCGGTGGCGGCCTTTTTCCGGGCCGCGGCGTCGCGGACGATGCCGCCGCTTCCAATTGTTTCCCGGCCCGCTTCAAACTGCGGCTTGATGAGGGCGACAAGCCAGCACCCGGATATTGCAAAGGAAAGCGGGACCTCCAGAGCCTTGGCCAGGGAAATGAAACTTAGATCCGCCGTGATCGCATCAACCGGCTCCGGGATATCGGCCTCGGTGAGCGTCCTGGCGTCGCGTCCTTCGAGCGAGACGACTTTCCTTTCCCTCTTGAGCCGCTCATGGAGCTGACCGTGGCCGACATCGACGGCATAGATGCGCCGGGCCCCTCCGTGCAAAAGAACCTCGGCAAATCCACCTGTCGAGGCGCCGATATCAAGCGCAACACGTCCTTTCGGGTCAAAGGAAAAGGCTTCCAGCGCCGCACACAGCTTGTGGGCGCCGCGAGATACATAGATTTCCGTATTGTCGGTGAATGAAATGTCCGCGTCCGATGAGACAAGCAGGCCCGCCTTGGCGGCCGGCTCTCCCGCGACCATTACCATGCCGCGCTTAATCAGATCGCGCGCCTTTGATCTCGAAGGCGCGAGTTCCTTGCGAACAAGGAGCGTATCCAGCCGTTCTCTGTCAGCGTGCGCCATATTTCAAACCGTGGAGCGGCGCGCGCCGGCGCACGTTTTCAACGACCGGTAATACTGTCAGGCCCGCTCTCCGGTCTTCGTGGCCTTTTCGCGGCCAAGTGCGGTGAAGACCTTGTGCACGATCGCACCCGCGTCAAGCTCCGCCTCCTCATACATTTCGGCCGGCTTGCCTTGCTCGATAAACCGGTCGGGAAGCATCATGGAACGGACCTTCAGGCCGCTTTCCAGCAATCCATTCTCGGCAAGGAATTGCTGCACATGGGCCGCGAAACCGCCAATCGCACCCTCCTCGACCGTCACCAGAACTTCGTGATTCTTGGCGAGTTCGACGATCAATTCCCGGTCCAGGGGCTTGGCGAAACGAGCATCCGCCACCGTGGTCGATAGACCGAATGCGGCAAGTTGCCCGGCAGCCCGCAGGCATTCCTGCAACCGCGCGCCAAAGGAGAGGAGTGCGACGGCGGAGCCGGTTTGAAGTATGCGTCCCTTGCCGATTTCGAGCGCCCTGCCGCGATCCGGCATCTCCACGCCGACGCCCTCTCCGCGCGGATAGCGAAACGCCGATGGCGCATCATCGATCCCGGCGGCGGTCGCCACCATATGACGGAGTTCGGCTTCGTCCGCCGCCGCCATCACCACGAAGTTCGGCAGCGTTGCCAGATAGGTGACGTCGAACGAACCCGCATGGGTCGGCCCATCGGCGCCGACCAGCCCGGCGCGGTCGATCGCAAAACGCACCGGCAGTCCCTGGATCGCCACATCGTGAACCACCTGATCATAAGCGCGTTGCAGAAATGTCGAGTAGATGGCCGCGAACGGCTTATAGCCCTGCGTGGCAAGTCCCGCGGCGAAGGTCACGGCGTGCTGCTCGGCGATGCCGACGTCGAAGGTTCGATCCGGATAAGCTTCGCCGAAAAGATCAAGTCCCGTGCCGGACGGCATGGCCGCGGTTACCGCTACAATGCGTTCGTCATCCGCCGCTTCCTGAATGAGGCTGTGCGCAAAAACCTTCGTGTAGGAGGGGGCGTTCGGCTCCGGTTTCGCCTGGGCGCCGGTAATCACGTTGAATTTCGACACGCCGTGATATTTGTCCGCCGCGCTTTCGGCGGGCTCGTACCCCTTCCCTTTCCTGGTCACCACATGGACCAGGATCGGACCGACATCGGCATCCCTGGCATTTCGCAAGACCGGCAGCAAATGGTCGAAATTGTGCCCATCGATCGGACCGATATAGTAAAAACCCATCTCCTCGAAAAGGGCGCCGCCGCTCCAGGACGTCCTGGTATATTCCTCGGCGCGCGCCGCCCGGCGCTCCCAGCTCTTGGGCAGGCGCTTGGCGAGCTGCTTGGCGATGTTCCTCAGATGCAGATAGGTTCCGCTTGACGTGATCCGCGCCAGGTAGGCGCTTAACGCGCCGACCGGTGGCGCGATCGACATGTCGTTATCGTTCAAAACGACAATGAGCCGGCAATCCATCGCTCCGGCATTGTTCATGGCCTCATAGGCCATGCCGGCGCTCAGCGCCCCATCGCCGATAACGGCGATGACATTATGGGTCTCGCCCCGTAAATCTCGCGCCACCGCCATACCAAGCCCCGCCGAAATCGACGTTGAGGAATGCGCGGCGCCGAAAGTGTCATATTCGCTTTCGGAACGCTTCGTGAAACCCGACAATCCGCCCGGCTGCCTGAGCGTGCGGATACGATCGCGGCGGCCCGTCAGGATCTTGTGCGGATAGGTCTGGTGGCCGACGTCCCAGACGAGGCGGTCTTTGGGCGTTTCAAAGACCTTGTGCAGGGCGATCGTCAATTCCACCACCCCCAGTCCCGCCCCGAGATGCCCGCCCGTCACGGAAACGGCGTCAATGGTTTCGCGGCGAAGTTCGTCCGCGAGTTGCTTCAACTCGCCATCGTGCAGGTTTCTCAGATCATGAGGTGACTTGATTTGGTCAAGCAGCGGGGTTTTCGTGGTCATAGAGCTCTTACTCGGACGCATTTGATGCTTGCGGTGGATTTGCTATTTCTCGGCTGCCGTGAGCAGCCCGGCTTGAATATCGTGTTTGCCATTGAAAGGCGAGATAATCTTTCCGCCGACTCATTTTGCGCGGAGCGGAAGCGCCTCTTGCTCGAAACGGCGATATTTTCGGTCTTACTCAACGTCTAATGGCTCTTTTCCGGTTGGATTGCCCTGCGCGTCAAATGCGATTTTTTCGACTTTGGCCTCGGCCTGCTTCAAAAGCATATCGCACCGCGCCCTGAGTTCTTCTCCGCGCTCATAAATGGCGATTGATTCCTCGAGTTCCACATCACCCTTTTCGAGACGCCCGACTATCTGCTCGAGTTCGGCCATTGCCTGTTCAAAGCTCATCGACTTGATGTCGGCGTTTTTCGTTGATTTTGCCATAGAACCGCCTGCCCTTTTTCGAGTCAATAAGGCTTGCCGTCTCCTTATTTGCCCGCTTCCATTAGTGCCTTGACATGTGCGGCCACCGAGCCGCCGAGCCCTTGCAGATCATAGCCGCCTTCCAGCATCGACACCATGCGGCCATGGGCACGCAAATGGGCGATATCCGCGATTTTCCGCGTCGCCCACGCGAAATCCTCCTCGACGAGCTCAAGATTGGCGAGGGGGTCTCTCCTGTGGGCGTCAAAGCCCGCGGAAATCAGGATAATATCCGGCCCGAATTCCTGCAACGGTCCCAAAATCCGTTCCGACATGGCGGCCTTGAATTTCTCGCCACCGTCACCCGCCCTGAGCGGCGCATTGAATATATTGCCGACGCCCGTTTCGCTGACGGCACCGGTGCCGGGAAAAAGGGGCATTTGATGGGTTGACCCGAAAAAAAGGTCCTTGTCCGCCCAGAAAATTTGCTGGGTTCCGTTGCCGTGATGGACATCGAAGTCGACGACGGCGACGCGCTCGGCTTGATGTGCGGCGCGGGCGTATTTCGCGGCGATGGCGATGTTGCTGAACAGGCAAAACCCCATGGCGCGGGCCGTTTCAGCGTGATGGCCGCAGGGCCGGACGCCGCAAAACGCGTTTTGGACTTCTCCGGTCATAACCTGATCGACGGCACGCAGTCCGGCGCCGACGGCACGCAGCGCGGCTTCCCAGCTTCCGTGCGACATCACCGTATCCGGGTCGAGGCGTACATATCCCTCTTCCGGCTCCGCCGCGCGAATGGCGTCCACATAGGCTTTTGGATGGACCGTCTCGATGAGATCGACATCCGCCGCCGGCGCGTCCTCGCGTATGAGGGTGCCAAAATCCTCGTGGGATAGCACCTTCTCCACCGTTTTCAGCCGTTCACTCCGCTCCGGATGCCCGGGACCCGTGTCATGCTTCAGGAAGGCGGCATGAGTGAGATAAAGGGTTGTCATTGCCAAAGCGTCCTTGATGGGATTGCAAATCTCACTTCTTCGCCTTCAGGCTGGCCGGCGGTACGCTATCCTCGGGGACGAAGAAATCCGGCATCAGGTCCGAGGCCGGATTGACCCGGTAGCGGTCGAGATCGCTTGTGCCGTGCTCGGCGAGCAGGCTGTCGTCAATACAGAAATTGCCGGTGAATTCGCGGGCTGGTTTGGTGAGAATGACATGGGCGGCGTCCGCCATGATGTCCGGCTTCCGGCTCGCTTCCATCATTTTTTCGCCGCCGACGATATTCCGTATCGCCGCCGTCGCGATCGTCGTCCGCGGCCAAAGGGCGTTGACGGCAACGCCGTAGGTCTTGAGTTCCTCCGCGAGGCCCAGCACGCAAAGGCTCATGCCATATTTGGCGATCGAATAAGCCACATGGCCGGCAAACCATTTCGGCTTCATGTCCAGTGGCGGCGACAGCATCAGGATATGCGGATTGTCCGACTTCTTAAGCCAGGGAAGGCAGTATTTGGAGACCATGTAGGTGCCGCGCGTATTGACCTGGTGCATTAAATCGAAGCGCCTCATTTCGGTCGCCTCGATATTCGTGAGCTGGATGGCGCTGGCATTGTTGATGCAGATATCGATGCCGCCGAAGGTCTCGGCAGTTTCATCGATGGCCATCCTCACCTGGTCCTCGTCACGAATATCGACTTGCAGCGGCAATGCCCGGCCACCGGCATTTTCAATGTCGCGCGCGGCGGTAAAAATTGTCCCCTGCAGTTTGGGATGCGGCTCGGCCGTTTTCGCGGCAATAGCGATATTCGCCCCGTCGGCGGCGGCCTTAAGCGCAATGGCCAGGCCGATGCCCCGGCTCCCGCCGGTGATGAAAATGGTCCTGCCTTTAAGACTCGGCATTTTTTGGAAATATCCTCATGATCTCTTGCCGCCGGACTCCCCCCGGACCTATTCGGCGAACATTCCTGCTTCAGCGCTGATGACCGCTTGCGCCCCTTCGGTCACGCTTTCGGCCAGACCGGACGTTTCCGCCAACACCTGGTCGGCAAAGAACCGCGCGACATCAATCTGATCTTTGTGCGCGCCATTATTCATCCGCGAAGCAATCAGTGCACCGCGGGCGAGGTAGGCTCCGCCGGACGCCAGGCCAAACAGCCGCGCATAGGACGTGGCGCCCGCCAAGGCATCGTCGGGATTACCCCGCACGGCGCCGAGCATCCAGTTTGTCGCCTTCGCAAGCCGCCCGACCGCGGCGTCCAGCTTGCGTCCCATATTGCCGAAGGCGGGCGCATTGGAGGCTTTCACGTCCTCAGCTATGGCCTTCAGTTCTTCTATGTGCAGGCGCACCGCGCGGCCGTCTTCGCCGGGCAGAACGCGCGTTGCCAGATGGATGGCCTGAATACCGTTGGTCCCTTCATATATCGGCGCGATCCGGGCGTCGCGCAAATGCTGCGCTGCCCCTGTCTCCTCGATATATCCCATTCCGCCATGAACCTGAATGCCTTCGGATGCGACTTCGACGCCGATATCCGTGCTGAAAGCTTTCGCGATCGGGGTAAGGAGATCGGCCCTGGCGCCGGCCGCCGCCCGCTCCTCCGCGTCCTCCGACCGCGCGGCAACATCAAGCGCGGCCGCCGTCATATAGCAAATCGCCCGTGACGCGGCCGTCTTCGCCCGCATCGCGAGAAGCATGCGCCTGACATCGGCGTGGGCGATGATCGGCGCCATCTTGCCCTCCGGCGTTCCCGCGATCCGGCCCTGCTTGCGCTCCCGCGCATAGGCCAAGGCCTGCTGAAAAGCGCGCTCGGCGATACCCACGCCCTGAATGCCGACCGCGAGCCGCGCCTGGTTCATCATCGTGAACATGGCGTAGAGGCCCTTGTTTTCTTCGCCGACCAGCCAGCCTAGGGCGCCGTCCTGCTCGCCATAATTCATAACGCAGGTGGGGCTTGCATGAATTCCGAGCTTATGTTCGAGCTTGGCACAGACGACATCGTTGCGCGCCCCAAGGGAGCCATCTTCCCTGACCAGGAATTTGGGCACCAGGAACAGTGAAATGCCTCTCGTTCCCGGCGGACCGCCCGGTATCCGCGCAAGCACCATATGGATGATGTTGTCCGTAAACGGGTGTTCCCCATAGGTGATGAAGATTTTGCTGCCTGAGAGCCGGTAGGCGCCGTCTCCCGCGGGCGCGGCCCTGGTCTTCATCAGGCTCAGATCGGATCCCGCATGGGGCTCCGTAAGCTGCATCGAACCGGTCCATTCGCCGGAAACCAGTTTCGGCAGATATATGTCCTTGAGTGTGTCGCTGCCATATTTGTCGAGGGCGTGAACCGCGGCCTGCGTCAGCACCGGGCAAATGCCGAATGCCATGGAGGCGGCATTCCATAAATCATTGCAGGCCATCGCCAACATCACCGGCAGCTCCTGGCCGCCATACTGCTTTGGCCCGGCGAGCGCCCCCCAGCCGGCGTCGACCCAGCCGCGATAGACTTCGGCCCAGCCGTCGGGCATTTTAACCCCGCCTTCTTCAAGCCGCGCGCCCTGCTCATCGCCCGTCCGGTTCAAAGGCGCTATTTCCTCGCTGGCGAATTTTCCGGCTTCAGCAAGGATCGCATCGACAAGATCCTCGCTCAGATCCTCAAACAGGCCGCGATCCAACAGCCGGCCGAAGCCGGCAATATGATTGAGCGTGAAAGCGATATCCCGGACTGGCGCTTGAAACGTCATCGCTCCTCTCTTGCTTGGCACGAACGTCAGGGGTGCGCTTGACCCCGCCGCCCCCACCGCGTCATATGCGTCTCGACATTGCTCCGGCCGCCGCGATCCGGCGCCGCCGCCGAAGGGCTGGCCGTCGCCTCGAGGCCGGTTTGCCATCTTGAGCCAGACCCTAATGGCAACGACGAGCGACGGAAAGCCCTGCCGAGCGGAAATTCGCATCCGAATTGAAATTATGACAGTTTTCGTTGCAACAGAAGAGAACATCAGCCGAGCGGCGGCGTCCTTGCGCAATGGGGAGCTTGTCGCCTTCCCGACGGAGACAGTCTATGGACTTGGCGCCGATGCACGGAACGGCCGTTCGGTGGCGCGCATTTTTGAGATCAAGGAACGTCCGCGGTTCAATCCGCTGATCGTCCATGTGGCGCGATTCGAAGATGCGGCCGCTCTCGGCGAATTCAACCGGCAAGCGGAACATCTTGCCCAGGCCTTCTGGCCAGGGTCACTTTCGCTGGTATTGCCAAAACGGATGCCAAGCCCGCTCGCGGAGCTGGTCTCGGCGGGACTCTCCACGGTCGCCCTGCGCATCCCGTCCCATAATGTCGCGCAAGCGCTTCTCCGCGCTGCGGGAATTCCCGTCGCCGCACCCAGCGCCAATCGCTCCGGTCACGTCAGCCCAACGACCGCCGCTCACGTCATCGCGGATTTTGGTCCGGATGCGTTTGATATTCTCGACGGTGGTTCCTGCGAACGCGGTCTGGAATCCACAGTCATCGGGTTCGACGGCACGACGCCATTGCTCCTCAGGCCCGGCGCCGTCACGCGCGAAGAAATAGAAGAGGTTCTCGGCTCGAAAATCTCCTGTGAAACCCACACGGACGTCGCCGGCAACCCCGCCTCACCGGGACAGCTCGCGAGCCACTATGCGCCGCGCGCGCAACTGCGCTTGAACGCGCGAGCCGTCGAGCCAGGTGAAGCTATGCTGGCGTTTGGAGAAAACGTTCCGGAATCCGACGGAGCGATCATAAATCTAAGTCCTGACGGCGATCTTCGCGAAGCCGCGGCGAACCTGTTCGCGGCGCTCAGAACACTCGACCAGACTGGCGCGAAGACGATTGCCGTCGCGCCCGTACCGGAAAAAGGACTCGGCATCGCCATCAACGACAGGCTCCGGAGAGCTGCCGCCTGAAGCGCAACATGATACACAAAAGCAGGTTAATTACACGGGTGTGGCAATGGACAACGCCTCTCAAAAGCCATCCGAGGAGACGCTCGAAAGATTCGTCGGAATCGTCGGAGCCGCGAACGCATTCCGTGATCCGGCGGACATGGCCCCCTACCTTCACGAAATGCGGGACCTCTACAAGGGAAACTCGCCCGTCGTCCTGCGCCCGGCAAGCACCGACCAAGTCGCAAAGATATTGTCGCTTGCCAATGAGACCCGAACGCGCATCGTCCCGCAAGGTGGCAATACCGGCCTGGTGGGCGGACAAATTCCTTATGAGACCGGCGGCGAGGTTGTCGTCAGTCTCGCCCGTTTGAACCGCATCCGCGACATAAATGTCCCGGGCAGAACGCTGATCGCGGAAGCCGGCGCCGTGCTACGCCAAGTGCAGGATGCCGCCGCCGATGCGGGACTGCTTTTTCCGCTCAGCCTCGCCTCGGAAGGAAGCTGCCAAATCGGGGGCAACATTGCCACAAACGCCGGCGGCGTCGCCGTGCTCGCTTACGGTAATACGCGCAGCCTCGTCCTCGGCCTGGAGGTCGTATTGGCTGACGGGCGCATTTGGAACGGGCTTCGAGCCTTGCGCAAGGACAATACCGGCTACGATCTCAAAGACATCTTCATCGGCTCCGAGGGCACTCTCGGCATTATTACCGCCGCCGTCCTGCAACTTCATGCCAGGCCTGACGAAAAAGCGACCGCGTTTCTGGCTTTTGACGACCTGAAGGACGTGGCGGAGATGTTCTCGACGGCGCTCGACGGTGCCGGGCCAGGGCTGACGGCGTTCGAGTTCATCGGCCGGATCGGGATCGATTATCTTTTGAAGCATGTCGAGGGGATCCGTGATCCGTTGTCGTCACCATACCCCTGGTACGTGTTGCTGGAACTTTCCGGCAAGAGAACCGATGGCGGTGTCGCCGGCCTCTGCGAGACGATGCTCGCTGACGCTTTCAAAAAAGGAATAATCCGCGATGCGGCCGTGGCGGCAACGCTGGCGCAGGCCAAAGACTTCTGGCGGCTTCGCGAAGAGTTGTCCGATGTTCAGGTTCATGAGGGCGGAAGCATCAAACACGATATCTCGGTGCCGCTCGCCAGCATTCCCCTTTTCATCCGCCGCGCCGATGCGGCCGTCAAATCCCTTATTCCCGGATGCCGCCCATTCCCGTTTGGGCATTTCGGAGACGGCAACGTCCACTACAATGTCAGCCAGCCTGTCGGCGCCGACAAGGACGCATTTTTGCGCAAATGGCCGGAGGTCAACCAAACCGTTCATGAAATCGCATTGGAGCTCGGCGGTTCGATCAGCGCCGAACACGGCATCGGCCGTCTGAAGCGCCACCTTCTCAAGGAGGTCAAAAGCGACGTCGAACTCGATCTGATGCGCAAAATCAAAAAGAGCTTTGATCCGAACGGAATTCTGAACCCCGGAAAGGTTCTTTAGCCCCTGGTTTGGCCACCCATGTCGATAGGGGCCCGTCGGGAATTCCGCAAACAGCCGGGTCGGAGATTCAGGACATTGTGGCGCCCGGCAGACGCCGCCTGACGCGTCCCCGGAACGTTCCTCATTCAGCAGTCGGATATAAGGTGCAGGTGCGTGTGAACCTCGCGAATTGGATCGATCCCGCCAGGAAACGGGACTGTTGAGGCTGCCTTCCTAGGGCGGGGACGCCTGCATAAAGCGAGGAGATCCCGCAGATTGTCAATTTTTTGGAAACTTTATGCCTTCATTATCTAGATGACCGGTAACAACGGGGTGCGAACCGGTGGTCACGCGTCGAGGATGGTGGGAATGGTTAGCGCAAACGCCAAAGCCAAGTCTGAATATTCCGGTGGCTGCGGGGAAGACTACTTCCAGATCATGCGCAACCATTATTGGCTTGTTGTCGAAGGCACAAATATCAACCCGGCCTCATTGTTGACGACCGACTACCTCAATCATTTCAGCGCGGTCATAATGCTGATCGAGATGCTGCCCGCGGCGGGGGAAGATTTCATGAATGAAATCACGTCATGGCGGCCACTTTCGTATAAGGAGCATTTTAGCTGCTCTGGTTTCCGCGACAGGGAACTGGCCATCGCAGCCTACGATCACGCGCCTCAAAACATTCGCAAAGCTTTCGATCATGCCACCGAAGCCTTGCAGGAGCTGTCCGTCCATCTCATCAGGGGCGTGCGTGGCGCCTTGGAGGAGGGAAGGATCGAAGAGCTGACGCGCATGAGCGAGGAAGGGCTTCCACAACTTCGCGAATGGATCGACCACGCGGCGGCGGTTGTTAACGGCTACGCCTCCGCCGATACCCTCGCCGTCGAGCCCGCGTCGCCGGGGGCGGAGGAGACCGGGGACGCGCAAGCCGCCATCGATGAACTCTTCGGTTAGCATCGTTTTTGGCTGTAGACTTGCCGGCATGCCATCTTGGAGTTCGGCTTGCCGGATATGAGTCCACCCTGTCCATCGCCCGTTCGCCCGGTGCCCGGCGTCAGCGCCGCAATCTTCCGCGACAACAAGGTGCTTCTCGTCAAGCGGGCTCAAGGCCTTCTCCGCGGCCTCTGGAGCCTGCCCGGCGGTCACATCGAGCCCGGCGAAAAGGCCGTCGACGCCATCCGCCGGGAAATCCATGAAGAAACAAATATAGAAGCCGAGATCAAAGGGCTCGTCGATACCATTGACGTGATTTTGCGCGATCAGGCGGGACAGCTGGAGGCACACTATGTCCTCAGCGTGTTTTGCGGCTTATGGCGGGCGGGCGAGGCTGCGCCGGGAGGCGATAGCGCGGCTGTCAAATGGCTAGCTCCGACAGGACTCGTAATGCTGAAAGCGACCGAGGGCCTTGCCGAGATCGTCAACCTGGCCAGCCAAAAATTGCAGAATGAGCGCTGAGCTCCGGCGCACTCGTAACGTCGGACTTTGCGCCGTTCACAAATAATTCAGCGGCGTTGATTTGGCGTTCGCCCTTCGACCGCGCATGATCGGTGGCCGTGCCCGAAGGCGAGACTGAATGATGGTAAATCTGAAACGATTGGCGCTCGCCGCCGCGATCGCGGCAATCGGCGGCGGCGCAAATATCATGACATCCGAGGCCTCCCCGGAGACGTGGAAACTGCAAGGCTGGGCCAAGACGGATTTCAGCAAATCATCGGTCGACCTTGGTGAGATATTGTCCGGCGGCGTTCCAAAAGACGGCATTCCTTCTATCGACGCGCCGAAATTTCTTTCCGTTTCCAAGGCCAATGATCTTGGAGACACCGAGCCGGTAATTGCTATCGCGCTCAATGGCGATGCACGCGCCTATCCGCTCAGGGTCCTTATTTGGCACGAAATCGTAAACGATACGGTCGGCGGTTTTCCTGTCGTGATTACTTATTGCCCGCTGTGCAACTCGGCGATCGTCTTCGAACGCAAGTTTGATGGCCTTGTGCATGATTTCGGCACGACCGGAAACTTAAGAAACTCCGATCTTGTGATGTATGACCGGCAGACGCAGAGCTGGTGGCAGCAGTTCACGGGCGAGGCGATCGTTGGCGAATATACGGGAAAATCACTGAAGTCGATTCCAGCCCGGCTGGAGTCCTTTGAAAAGTTCAGGGCGCGGCACCCGCAAGGCCAAGTGCTTGTTCCGACACATCCAAACATGCGACCTTATGGAAAAAACCCCTATGTCGGATATGATTCGAGATCGGTTCCCCTTCCCTTTATTGCTGGCGAACTGCCAAAGGACATCAATCCGATGGCCAGGGTCGTTGTTTTCAAGACAGACGGTACCCCGACGGCCGTCGCACTCGGATTATTGACGAAACGGGGCAAGATAACCATCGGCGACGTGACGTTGAGCTGGGAAAAGGGACAGAACTCGGCGCTTGACAGTTCCGAAATAAAAAGCGGTAAGGACGTCGGTAATGTCGTGGCCCGGCGGAAGACATCGGACGGGATTTCGGATATCGTTTATGACATTACTTTCGCGTTTGTCTTTCACGCGTTTCATCCGCAGCTGCCGATTCGCCAAATCTGAGTGCCAGGCGGCCAGTAGGCGCAAATTGTAACCTTTGGTTAACCATAGACCATAAATACCCGGCTTTTCGTCACAATTGACACTAGTCAAGCTCAATTTTGTCAAAGTCTTGCCTGAATAGTCGGCAATGCTATGGCCTATGACAAAGCGCTCAGCGCGGCCGGGGGCATGGCGCGTTATGGGGATAGTCGTCCTCTCCTTTTTTCTGTTTTCCAGCCCTTCGATCGCCGAAACACAAAACACCAAGGATGACAGGCCCTATGACGGCAAGCTGCTGCGGCTTTCCGAGATTCTCGGCGCCATCCATTATCTCAGAGCGCTTTGCGGAGGAAACGAAGAACAGCTTTGGCGCGACCAGATGCAGCAATTACTGAAGACCGAGGGCACATCGGCACTCCGGCGGGTCAAATTAGTCAAGAGCTTCAACAAGGGATACCGCGGATTCCGGAGAACCTACCGTAGCTGCACGCAGTCGGCAAATCTCGCCATAGAACGGTTCATGGTGGAGGGCGCTGTGATTGCGGAAACCCTTGTCAAACAAAACAAGTAGCTGGTCAAGGCTCGGGCGGGCAGGGAGTAAAGGCGATTCACCGTTAATTCAAGCGATCTGAAGGGACCAAACCGGGATCGTGCTAACCAACGGAGCGGAGGAGCGGCATCAAACGAAAATGATGCGCGGTAACATTCCGCAAAGGAAAAAGATAATTGGCACGTCTTGCAGGCGGTTTCTTGGGGGAAAAGGTCAGTCTGAATGCGAGATTACGATATAACGGATCTTATTGAGCCGAAACAAGCCGCGCTACGATATATTTTGGATGCCTGGGAAGAAGCGCTTCATGACGGCATCGAACCGGAAATGCTTGCAAACGCCGCGCTTTTCGCGGCCTTGTCGGACCTCGTTTCCGCCTTCGGAGAAGACGCCGTCGCACGTATGGCCAACGGATTACCAAAACGCATCCAGCACGGCGAGTTTACACTCAACAGGACCACTCAATGATGGGATTGCCGTCCCCATTTGGGCGCGAACGCGCGTCAGAAATAAGTCCCGCGGCCGCTATACCGCGGGCGCGGCCAGTTTCAGAAAAAACAACAAACCGAAAAAGATCAAAGTCAGACCCGCGACCTGATTGACCATTCGCAAACGCCGTTCATCGAGGCGATGACGAAATATTGCGATCAGCCAGGCAAGCCCCATCCACCAAAAGATCCCTCCCGACATGATCGCGCAGGTCATTATCGCTGCAGGTGCAAAACCCTGAAAGCCGCCGACGGCGGAACCGTAACTGCCCAGAATCGCGGATATCCCGATAATTGCACCGGGGTTGGTTATGGTAAGAAAAAAGGTCTGCGGAATGATGCCGGTATTGCCAACCAGCCGGGATTTTTCATTGACCGAAACAGCAAGGCTGGGTTTCGCGAAGAGTTGTCTTGTGCCGAATAATATCAGGATCAGACCGCCGATAAGCTGAATCTGATGACTGTAGGCGATCATGACACCGGAAATCGCGGTAACGCCAAAGGCCGCCGCGGCCGCGATCAGACCATCGGCCAGCACGGCGCCAAGACCGGCTGCGACGCCGCCCCAATAGCCCCGTTCCAACGTCCTTTGCATCGCCAGCACGTTGACCGGGCCAACCGGAGCTGAAATCAGTAGTCCAATGCCGGCGCCGATGACTATGAGCTGCAGATCTATGAGCACGGCCGCCCCTCTGGGACTCCTATCGCGGACAGGTTGCACAACCGCCATTGGACCCTCCGCCTTCGCAGGGCGACGGACTTGGGGTTCTAATACGCTCCTTGTCACCACCATCCCCGGACCAGTTCCGGAGCATGCCATATTTCGTG
>CAYWBS010000012.1:0-16400 GCA_964456215.1 uncultured Hyphomicrobiaceae bacterium | reverse complement strand
TTGATCTTTGGGTGCATTCCTGAACGGCAACCAAGCTCTCCGCGAATTGTCGGCTTTTGAGTCAACTCGGATAGGTTCGCCACGAGCATATTGGGTCCGCTCCCCCTCAACATCGGAAGCCGCAGCATCTTGAGCGCAAGTCCGGGTCTCGCCAGGAGGCCGGCACTGCAACTGGATGGTTGGGGAGCGCGACCTTCGACTGCTTAGTCCACCTAGGCGACATTCAAGCGGCAACAACGTTCCGATTAACGTCGAGCCGTCACAACTTCCGCTTCTGCAGGTAGGGCAGCGGTGAAATACTCAAGATGAGTTTAGCGGCACATGGCCCCAAGCGGAAGTCACTTCGACTGCCAAGTGTGGTGGTTCAGAGGCTCTCCAGCCCGATCCGGCCAATGCTTGTGTCGTCCTCGGTTCACCCCGCGGATCCCACCGCGTAAACAAGCGTAATCCGCGTAGCGACGACATTACAAAGGTCAATCCAACGGAGCTTCACAACAATGCCCGATGGCAGATCAGTTTCACACGTTCGCCATCTGTCTCAGTTTTTGATCGCATGTGCTTTATGGGACGTTCATTTCTGAAATACACCAGCCCCTCCGTGCACCAAGAATATTGTGGACAGTTCCGGTACAAGCGCAATCATGAGCCACGCGATCAAGAGCGCTATCAGATAGGGAAGCGTGAACCGCAACAGCCGGAAATAGGGAATCCCGGTAATGCTGCTCGCGACATAGAGGTTGAGGCCGTAGGGCGGTGTTATGAATCCGATTGCATCGCCAACGAGGAAAATCACAGCGAAATGAATCGGATCGACTCCAATCTGGGCGGCAATCGGAGCAAGAATTGGCGCCAGTATGATCGTATTGGGCAAACTTTCCAAAATCGTCCCGGCCGCAAGTACCAGCCCCATACAGGCGAACAGCACCGCGTAATACCCGCCAATTCCAGTCAACAAATCGCCGATGACATCTCTAGCGCCAAGAATTGACAATATCTGCTGCATAACCACGGACACCGCTACGAGAGGCGCGAGCAGTCCAGTGATTCGGCCTGAGCGAAATATGACGTTCGGCAATGTGCTGAGTTTGATGCCGCGTGTAATGAAGAGCCCCGAAAATAGGCAGAAGCCAACTGTCACAGCGGCGGCTTCGGTCGGCGAAAAAAGCCCCGAATAGATACCGAACATGATGATAAATATGGTGAGGAAGCCGAGATAGGCGCGCATCCCCGTGCGCGCCATATTCGAAACTTGGAATTTGATCAGATGGCCCCATTGGTTGCGCCACGCCACCAAAAAGCAGGCAAGCTGCATGAGCACGACCATCAGAATACCCGGCAACATGCCACCGATGAACAGGTCGGAAATCGACAGGTTCAAAAGGAAGCCGTAAACGATGAAGATGATGCTCGGCGGGATGATAATACCGACCGTTCCGCCAGCGGCCACGGTCGCCGCGGCGAAACGCTCGTCATAGCCGCCTGCTTTCATCTCGGGATACATGATCGAGCCGATTGTCGCGGTCGTTGCGGAATTGGAACCCGAGATCGCCGAGAAAAGCCCACACGCGCCGAGCGACGCCATTGCGAGCCCACCCCGCAACCAGCCCAATGTGGCATAGGCGAAATCCGACAACCTCTTGGCGATGCCTGCCTCATTGATAAGGTCGCCGGTGAGGATGAAAAGCGGAAGTGACAACAGGCCGAAAAAATTCAGACCTTCAAACAGCGTCACGCCGATATTGGCGAGGGTGAAATCGATGACTAGGCTTACGCCGACGACCCAGAGCCCGATTACCAGGATAATCGGTACGCCGAACACGAAGAGCACGCTTACGGCCAACGAAATCAGGGTGATGAGCAAAGCGGTCATGTCGTGGCTCCCTCCGCCGCTCAGTCGCCGAGAACGGACTGAGTGAGCAGGAAGGGCTCGCCAACCTGAAAGGCCTGCCAATCGTGCCACACGTTCTGAAGTGCTCGGACGATAAGAAGGCACCAGCTCACCGGTGTGATGACGTAGAACCACCACTGCATCACATTGTCGGTACCCTGAACGATCGAGAAATTGTCGTAAGCGATGGAGGTCAGCTCGACCGAGTAGAAGACGACTATGGCAGCGAAAATGATCCACAAAACGGCGTCCACTACAAGCCAAAAGAACTGCATCGGATAGCTGAGGCGCGTGCGAATCTCGGTGAATGACAGATGCGTGCGCAGCTTCACATTGTAGGAGCACCCCATCCAGGTAATGAACAGAAACAGGTAGATCGGAACCGTCGTGCTCCAAGCCGCCTGCTCCTTGAAAACGAAACGACGGAACACCTCGACGAAAATAATCCCCGCCATCAGCAGGTAGGAAATCAGGATGATTGTCTTCTCTGCATTCCGGTCGATCCAGCTAAGCGCCCAGCGCAAGACGGACATTTTGTGCCTCCCTGATGAAATTTCCGTTTTATGCTGCTTCTGACCGTGACCGGCAAAAGACCGCTGTGGCGGGCCAATCGCTTAGCGCATCGGACCGGCCCGCTCGCATTCTGTAAGCGTTTGCTGTGCGCGGCTGAAAGCCGTAGCGGGGTTTCTCAGGCCTTCCACCAGCGCCGCGGCTCGATATTTTCCGCTGGCATGTCCCTTGGGATCTCACGGGCAATGTCGTAGATTTCCTGATAGGTGTCGTGTCCGCCCGACCAGCCGTTGAGCCGCTCGCGCCACTCCGCCCAATGCTTCGGCTGATGCTTCGGTGAACACATTTCCTCCGCCTTTTTAAGTTCGGCCTCGGAGAGTTCGGCGACCCGGGTGCCTGCCTTGGCGAATATGGTGTTCGGCAATTGCGGGTTGGTCGCGCCGATCGTGTTTACGAGGGATGCCTCGTGTGATGCCTGGACGAATGCCTGCGAAAAATAGGCCGATTCCATCATCGCGTCCTGCAAATCGCTGCCCAGCTTGTCAAAGGCTGTCGTACTGATCGCAGTATGCTCGGTGCCACAGAAGAATCTGAGATCGACCGCCTGCGAAACGATCGGAGCCATGCCCACTTGCGCCACCGCCGACATCCAGGTCTCGGCGCCGTCAATCAACCCCTGTTTGAGGCCGTCCAGCGTCTCTTCCCAGGCGATTGGCACCGGGTTCAGGTCCATCAGCTTCATTGCGATCCGGCCAAGCTGCGTGCCGGTCACGCGATTCTTGGTGCCGGCTATGTCGGTCACGCTCTTGACGGTGGGCTTGTCCTTCCATTTCAAACCCAACATGATTCCGCGCAACTCGGCATGACTGAAGAGGAAATGGACATTATGCCGCTTTCGGAGCGGCTCGCGCAGTAAAGCTTCGCTTTTCGGATGATAGAGGAAGTGGTAGATCGCCGCCCGGCTCGGGAACATGTAGGCATAGTCAAGCACGTTGAAATAAGGGACGGCCCCGGCCGCATTCTGCGTCGATGACGAGTAGATGTCGACGATGCCCTGCTGCGCCTTGCGCACGCAATTGAGGTCACCGCAGATCTGGTTATTGCCAATAAATTCTATCCGGATGGCGCCGTCTGTCCGCTCTTCCAGATCGTTGACGAAGTCGAGAAAACCGGCACGCATGATTAACAGCCGGCGCGCATCCAGTCCGGTCGCACCGTATTTCAGGTTTGCCTTGGTCGGGCCCTTAAAACGCTTATTGTATTTGGAGTTGGCTGCTTCCGCGACCCGTGCCACCGTCAACGGACCAGCGAGCGCGGCGGCGCCCAGCAATGTCGATGACAGGCCGTACCGCCCGGCAATTCGGAATAGATCGCGGCGTGAAATACCACTCAACTTATCCACCAATGATTTTGTCATTGCATTCCTCCCTTTGCAGTTTTGTTTCCGCATATTCAGGTGCAGGTCATTATTCGAAGCTACAGTTCATAAGGAACCCCGGACAGATCGCTCGAGGTTCAATTTTCAGGTGCAGGCATGATAACAGAAATTGAGAAGCAGTAGCAGTTGCTTGGCGATTGCTGGGGCTGCTTCGTCCTGGGTGACTGAACGATGTTGGAAGATCATTATTTGGCATCACTCCAGAATGGGGCTCTTGGCACGATACTGAAAACCTCAAATCGAGCAAATGTCGTCCGCTATTAAGGTATCTTCTGCCACGTTGCGTGCTGGATCACTTTCGCCGATCAGGCTTCCGGATGAGGTCCGGTTCTTGATCTTTGCGGAACAAGCCGACGGCGGGCGTTTCGCCGAACACCAAGTCCGTTCAGGCTCAACTAGCCGCCCTCATTGACCCAGCGCTGGGAAATCCGGTCTGCCCCCATCACCGGGCGAACGACAGTGTCGAGACGTTGTTCGCCTTCGGGCTATATGAGCCGACATCATCCTTGCGATATTTTTCGGAGGGCGACGACGTTCCGAGTTGATATCGCTTCCCCAAAATTCGGCCTGCCAAACGATCCTTTCACTGCGTCAAGGTTGCACATAAATCGCTACGGCTTTGCCGTCTGTTTGCCGGTTTTTTCGCCTGCCCCTTGGGGGGTGTCAAACCTGTCAAGCGTCTCGTTTGGTTCCTCGTCGGTTTCGCTGTCATTTTCTGCCTCGATTTGCGCCAAGCGCTCAAGCGCCAATTCGGCCATGACCGCAATCGCCATTGCCGAGTTATGCACGTTGAGATCACGCTTGGTCTTGATCGCCGCCTCGAAGAAGCGATCAAAGCTGTCAATGTGTGTCACGTGCCCATGGAAGCGTGTCTTTTTGCCCTTCACAACCTCGAGCACCTGGTCTGTCGATACCGGACCAATATTGCACTATTTTACGGTTACATGGTGCACCGGTCGGCGGTTGCGGAAGGTTGTCCATAGCCGTTCCGCGGCGTGCCCATCATGAAGCTGACGCGGCGGGACGGCTGTGGACAAGCTGATCTCTATAGAGGTTTGTTTTACTTGGCGTTTTTCCGGCGAAGGCGGCTCTCGGCAAGACGGTAGCTCTCACCATTCATCTCAAGGACGTGGCCGGAATGCGCACGTCGTTTCGCGGGCGATATTTTCGGCCGCAATCTTCTTGATCTCACCCGCGTTCACGGCATCGACCTTAAAGCTGCGCGCTTCGCCAGTGCGTTCAACAAGAGAGACGACCTTCAGCTTATGTGCATGGCCGCGCTGGCCTGGACGGGATTCTTCGACCTCGCCGATATAGGTTTCATTCATTTCGACCGTGCCGCCGTCGCCGCCAATCGCTTTCACGATATAATCACGCTCCATCGCCTTGCGGATGCGGTGCGTCATGAACCACGCGGTCTTGTAGGTGACTTCAAGAATGCGATGGAGCTGATGCGAGCTGATGCCCTTCTTGCTTGAGCACGTTAGGTAGCAGGCTTGCAGCCATTTAAAGAGCGGCACAGGGCTTGACTCGAAAACCGTGCCGACCCTTACCGTGAATTGCTTCCGGCAGGCACCGCATTTTTTCAAGCCGATGCGCTCGCGGCCCTTCTTGTCTTTTACGCCCTTAAGTTCGTAAATTTTCTTTTTGTCATTTCCGCAATGAGGACAGACAGGGCCGTTGGGCCAAACAATAGCTTCAAGTTTGGCGAAAGCCGCCTTTTCGTTGTGAAAATATTCCCTTGCTAGGATAGACATAACTAAAATTCCCCAGAATCCTATTGGTGTTTCTCACAACTGCCTGATTCACATATAGGAATTATGTTGGTTGTACCAATTATGCAATTGCCGGAAAATTCCTATAATAGGGAATATTTCCTTTTGTTGTTGGGAAAGCCGGAATACATTCTTAAATACGATGCTGACACATCATCAGGTTTGGACGGCAATTGACGCATTGGCGGCGCGCTATGGCCTGTCCGTTTCTGGGCTGGCCAAAGGCGCCGGGCTTGATTCCACAACCTTTAACAAATCGAAGCGTGTCACCCCGACCGGCAAGGAGCGCTGGCCATCGACCGAAAGCCTGGCAAAGGTGCTTGAGTCGACCGGCGCCTCCCTGGACGAATTCTTCTCTCTGATGCACAAGGCCGGCGAACACAATGGCGCCTTTGTCCGGCCCATTCCTCTGATCGGCATGACCCAGGCCGGCGCCGGCGGTTTCTTCGATGATGGCGGATTTCCGACGGGCGGCGGCTGGGACCAAATCAGCATCCCGGACATCAGGGACGACAATGCCTACGCGCTTGAGGTGATCGGCGACAGCATGGAGCCGCTTTACCGCGAAGGTGATCTGCTTGTCGTCTCGCCGGGCGCCGAGGTGCGCCGCGGCGACCGCGTCGTCGTCAAGACCTATGACGGTGAAGTGACGGCAAAAATGCTCGAACGCAAGACGGCGCAGTGGATTGAGCTCGCCTCCATGAACCCCAGCTATCCGAACCGCAAAATGTTGATCACGGATATTGAATGGATGGCCCGGATCATCTGGGCGAGTCAGTAGCTTTCCCTCCCGGTCCAGCCTCTCTCCGTCCGGCTTGGCGTATCTTTCCCTTACCCTTCCATGGCAGCACTTCAAAAGACCGCCATTTTGCGTCTTTGCCGACCCGAGCGCTCGCGGCAAAATGCTTAGCCGTGCCGGGCGGCCCTTGCGCATTCGACCCTTTAAGGGCAGGTTCCGGCGCAAAAGCCGACGTAAGGAAGTTGAACACGATGAAAGCTGCTCTCTGCAAGGCCTTCGGAGATCCGACGGATCCAAATATCATTGTCATCGAAGACATCGCCGAGCCGGAACCGGGCCCGCATCAGGTGGTGTTGAAGGTCGGGGCGGCGGCCCTGAACTTTCTCGACACGCTGACCGTGCAGGATAAATATCAAATCAAGCCCGGGCTGCCGTTCTCGCCGGCAACCGAGGTCGCCGGAAGGATCGATAAACTTGGTTCGAAAGTCATTGGCCATGCCGAAGGCGACCGGGTGCTTGCCAATATCAACTTCAACGGCGCCCGTGAAAAAACATTGGCCGAAGCCGCCCAGCTCATCCCCGTGCCCGACGATGTGCCTGATGAAATCGCTGCCTCGGTATCGGTCACCTATGGCACCGCCTTCCACGGCCTGAAGGACAGAGCCGATCTGCAAAAGGGTGAAACCCTTTTCATATCGGGCGCCTCGGGCGGCGCCGGTCTCGCGGCACTGCAATTGGGTAAGCTTATCGGCGCGCGCGTCATCGCCGGGGCATCGTCTGCAAAAAAGCTGGCTGTTTGCAAGGACCATGGCGCGGATGACCTGGTCAATTACAGCGAGGAGGACCTGAAGGACCGTCTCAAGGCGCTGACGGATGGCAATGGCGTCGACGTCATTTTTGATTGCATCGGAGGAAATTATGCGGAGCCCGCTCTGCGGGCCATGGCCTGGCAGGGGCGGTTCCTTGTTGTCGGCTTCGCCGCCGGCGAAATTCCGCGCATACCGCTCAATCTTCTCCTGTTGAAGGGATGCAGCATGATCGGCGTCTTTTGGGGCGTATTCCGGAGCCGCGAGCCGGAGCGCCACCGCGCCGGCATGGAGCAAATTCTCGAATGGTGCAGTAGCGGCGCCCTCAAGCCGCATATCGGCGCCGAGTTCCCTCTGGAAGAGACCGGCAAGGCGCTGGCGCTGATCGCCAGCCGGCAGTCGACGGGAAAAATTGTCATCAAGCCGTGAAACAAGATCCCCGATTGCCGCTTAGGCCCGCAAGACCGGGACCATGGGGCGCCGCCAAATCGAGCGGGTTTCACGTCTGGTGGCTTGACTCGGGCGTGAGTTTCCTCAGTATTGCCGCCGTTGCCATAGATAATGTCGGCATATTGCTCCGGCGCCTCTGAGGACGATTCACCGGATCCGGAAGCCGGGAAGGAAAGGATTGAGCAAACCATGTCAGACTCCCATGATGAATTTGAGCACAAATATGTCTGGATTGTCGCTTCGATCATCGGCATTACGGTGATCGTGCTCGGATTGGGCGGTCTGTTCGGCAATATGTAGCCCGATCCAATCCGTCCCGCCCGGAGCCGGCGGCGCCAGGCGACTTTCACCATTTAGCGGACACTGCCGGTCATTCGGCTTTCGGCGGCGGCATATTCTTCAGTGCCGCCAGGAGCGCCGCCGCGAACGGTTCGTCCATACCGGCGCCACACCGTCGAGCGCCGGGAGTACATCCCTTTCGAGAATCCCGATCGTGTTCTCCACGTCATAAGCTTCCGCCGCCCAGGCGGACCTGCCGTAATTGCTGCAGAACCAGGTCTGCCCGGAACTGTCATGCATCACCGCCAGGAGCTTGTCGCGATCGGCGCCTGCCTCGACCGCCCAATCGAGCACCTTGTGCACGGCGACGACGCTTGTCGCGGCGAATGGAAATACATCCCTCGCTATGTTGGGAAAAGGATGACGTCTAGGCCGGTTCGAGAACATCCCTCCCCTCGATGGGGAGGGTGGGCTGCGGCGCGGAGCGGCGCAGGCCGGGTGGGGTGAACCATCGGCGCCGGAGCCAACCTACTATCTTTGTCCCCTCTCCGCAGAGAGATCGGCAAAAACCAGCGCCCCCGCCCGCCTACTCCGCCATCGGCTCGCGAATGATATAGCGGTGAAACGCCGCCTCCCTGACGCGCCTTTCGCTGACCGCCCAGTCGCGCACGGAAACGCCCGCCTCATGCACCGTCGCCGGATCACCTGAGACAAGGGGGTGCCACCAATAGAGGTCCTTTCTCTCGTCGATCAGGCGGTAGGCGCAGGTTCTGGGAAGCCAGTCGATTTGGCGGACCGTCTCGGCCGTCAGCTCCAGGCAGTCGGGCATGCGCTCGTGGCGCCTGGCATAGTCGGTGCAGCGGCATTTGCCGAGATCGAGAAGCTTGCAGGCGACGCGCGTGTGAAAACGCTCGCTCGTGTCATCATCCTCGAGCTTGATCAGGCAGCACAATCCGCAGCCGTCGCAGAGGGATTCCCACTCATCGGCCGTCATCTCGCCGAGGCGTTTGCGCTTCCAAAACCGTTCCTGTTCAATTGCCACGCAAATTTCCTCTCCAGGCCCCGGAAAAACGACCATTTCCGCCTAACCACCTTGAAACTTATCTGTTGAAGGCGGCGGGCGCCTGGCGCATATCTTGTACAATAGTTGGATCAAGGCTTACACTGCGTTCGTGCCGCATGCTGCGCCGGCACCAAGCGTCACGGCCGAACAGTGCACCGGACGAGCAGAGGGGCGGAGAGATTTGAGCGGCTGGTTTTTTAGGCGAAACGAGAAAACGCGGCTTGTCGACTGGCTCGCCCTGGATTCATGGCTGGATTCAAGCCTTTATGGGGCCTGGGCGGATTCCAAGAGCTGGTGGTCCGCCTATTCCAATTTCTTCGGCCGCTTTCATTTGTCAGGCGTCAAGCGGGTCATCACCGAATTCAGCTCCGAAGGGCTGACCCTCGGCACAGGCGGCTTCCTGGTGATGCTGTCGCTCGCCATACCGGCATTTCAGGAAACCAACGCCGCATGGCGGGCCACGGGTCAGTTCAGCGTCACCCTTCTCGACCGCTTCGGAAACGAAATCGGCAAACGGGGCATCCTGCACGATGACGCGGTGCCCCTGGATGAAATCCCCGATCATATGATCAAAGCCGTTCTTGCCACGGAGGACCGGCGCTTTTTCGAGCATTGGGGCATAGATTTCCTCGGCACGTTCCGCGCCATGCTCGAAAACGTGCGCGCCAATGATGTCGTTCAGGGCGGCAGTTCGATCACTCAGCAAACGGCAAAAATTCTCTTTTTGTCGCCGGAAAGAACGCTGTCGCGCAAAATCAAGGAGGCGTTTCTCGCCTTGTGGCTGGAAGTTCGATTGTCGAAGCGAGAAATTTTGAAGCTCTACCTTGATCGTTCCTATATGGGCGGTGGTACCTTCGGCGTCGAAGCGGCCGCGCAATTCTATTTCGGTAAGTCCATACGGGATGTGACACTCGCCGAAGCGGCGATGCTCGCCGGCCTGTTCAAAGCGCCAACCAGGTATGCGCCCCATGTCAATCTGCCGGCCTCGCGCGCCCGGGCCAATGAGGTTTTGGCAAATCTCGTCGAAGCCGGCTTCATGACCGAAGGCCAAGTCTACGGCGCCCGGCTTAATCCGGCCAAGATCGTAGAAAGGCGAACCGTTAACAGTCCGGATTATTTCCTGGATTGGGCTTTTGAGGAAGTGCAGCGACTGGCGCAAGGCAAGGGAGATTTCGTCCTCACCGCGCAAACCACCGTCGATACGACTCTGCAGCGCGCCGCCGATACCGCGGTCGCGACGATCCTCAGCCAACACGGCCACAGCTACAGAGTAAACCAATCGGCCATGGTCGCCATGGAAAAAGATGGCGCCGTGCGCGCCATGGTCGACGGTGCCGATTATGGAACCAGCCAGTTCAACCGGGCGACGAAGGCCCTCCGCCAGCCAGGTTCGTCCTTCAAGCCCTATGTTTATCTCACCGCATTGGAGCACGGATACCGGCCTTCGTCGCATGTGGTCGATGGCCCCGTCGGCTGCCGGGTCGGAAACCGGTACTGGTCCGCGAAAAACTATTCGGGCGGGTATCGGGGCGGCATGACCGTCGCAACAGCGCTCAAGAAATCGATCAATACCGTGGCGGTGAAACTGTCCTTTGCCGTCGGGCGTGAAGCGGTCTTGGCAAACGCAAAGAAACTCGGGCTCAACCATGTCAAGAAAAGCTGCTCCATGGCGCTTGGCGACACGGGTTTGACGCCTCTACAACATACCGCCGCCTATGCGGTCTTCGCCAGCGGTGGAAAATCGGTGAAACCTTATGCCATTACCGAGATCCGCAATTCCCACAACGAGGTCATCTATGACCACGAAAAGGACGGCCCCAAACCCGTACAGATCTTCAACCGCTCCGTGATTGAGGAGCTGAATTCCATTCTCGGTCTGGTTATCACGGAAGGCACAGGCCGGAGGGCGCAACTCGACTTTACGACGGCAGCCGGCAAAACCGGGACCAGCTCTTCCTATCGCGATGCCTGGTTCATGGGATTCACGGGCCAGTATGTCGCCGGCGTTTGGTTCGGAAACGATGATTTCAGACCCACCAACCGGGTGACCGGCGGCAGCCTGCCGGCCATGGCGTGGAAACAGTTCATGGACTTCGCTCACGCGACACCGAATATTCCGAGAATCCCAGGGCTCGATCTGCATCCCAAACAGGTCGAGGCAATGGAGCGGATTGCCGCGTTTCAGAATACAGGCCCAACCATTGGAACAGCCGCAAATGCCGGCCGGGCGATGGCCGAGCGCACGCAAAAAGTCCTTTCCGATATCGCACGGCTTTTGAAGAATGCGGGCAAGATTTCGGAGCAGGATGCAACAAAGGCATCTGAATCTTCGCCACCTCAAAAAGAGTCGAGGACAAAAAGCACGGATCAGGCGCGCCAGTCGAAGGTTTTCAAGCCCGGCTGGCGGACAAGACTACGCTAGGTCATGGACTCATAAATCTGCTTGAAATGGCGCCACAAACAGCAAAAAGATGCCAGGAGAAGCGCGAAGAGCTGGGCTTTCCCCCCGGTGCAGCGCTTCGACGCTGCGGATTGAAGCTGGTTTGGCCGAATAGACCCATTTGACCGGAGCAATTTTGGCGCCTGACGAGGCGCACCGGGCGTGGTGATGCTCGGTATCATGAGCGAGGTGCAACGCTGTCAGGAGGTAAAATTGCCCGGCATATTTTCATTGCGGATTATGCCAATATCGCAGCCCGTGGGACAAATCCGTTTGCTCGGAATATGCTTTAGGACTACGCCTTGCGCCCAATTCTAAGAATTCTCGGTCTCGGCTTTACGGCGCTCCTTCTCGGTCTGATGAGCGCATGGCTAACATTCGATCGCGGTCTCGCCGTGAGCAGCGTCCAAATCGGACCGTGGGTGATCTGGACCGACGCAGCCGACCCGCAGGCCGATCCTTATACAAGGGCGAACACTGCGCGTTCAGGGCGGCTCTTAATATCCGGAGCGAGTGCGCGGTATTACCTGGCAAAGGAAGATAGTGACGGACGCCGGCTCCGGGCGTCCTGCGAATATGCCGTCGATGGCCGAGCCGTGGACGCTCTGTGGTGGAGTCTGGCTGTTTACGACGAGAACGGCGGCATCTTTCCGAACAAAGCCGGCCGGCACGCTTTCAACAGCACGAACATTTTTCTCCGCGAAGACGATACGTTCACAGTCGCGCTTTCCAAAAATGCACGGCCGGGAAACTGGCTTCCCGTTGCCGGCGACAGCACTTTCCGGCTCATTCTGCGCGTGCATTGGCCGGCAACTACGGAGAGCTCGGCGGGTGTGCCGCTCCACGGTCAGGGTTTGCCGACCATAACGCGGGTCAATTGTGAATGACGAAACTGTCTTTGTCGGTTCTCACAACGCCCCTGCAAAACTGGGGTACTGCCCGCGAGCAGACATTGCGGAAGTATCGCCGTGCACAGGCCGCCATTTCCAAAAGCCGCCTGGGACAGATCCCGGCTCTCATAAAACACCCGGCCGTCAAGAGACTTTATTCGGCAATCTATCGGCATGCCATTCAGGATGGACGTTGGCTCTGGGTGCTCGGTGTCCTGCTTGCAAGCGGCATCTTTCACATTCTTATCATTCTCAATGTACCGGGAGTCGCGTCGCGAACAGCGTGGGACCGACTTGCCAATGTCGCCCCTATCAATCAAATGTACATTTTGCCGAGAGTTTCTGAAAAGCCGTTGTTGCTGCCATTTATGGCGCCGGACATTCGCTATGCACTTTGCCGGTTCGATCTGACAACGGGACCCGTCAGGGTGAAAGCGCCAGTCCAAAACGCCAACTGGTCGATTGCCGTATATAGTCGCACCGGTGACAATTTTTATTCGATAAGCGGCGCCGATTTACGCCGAGTGCAGATTACGATGGTTATCGTCAGCGGCGAGCGGGCTGCCGAGGCGGAGGCCGACGTCGCCGATGCTTCGGAGGAACTCGTCATTGTGAAGTCACCTCACCGCAAGGGGATTCTCCTCATCAGGGCGCCGCTCAGCGGACAGAGCTATGACGCATTGACGGAGAACGCCATCCGCAAGGCGGGTTGCTCGGTTCAGGGATCCTGATCCCATTACGTCGAGCGGCTGTTACCGGAGGGAGGAAGTCCGACCAAACAAGACCCATTTTGCCAATGCATTCAGAAGGTCTTAGGAAGTGGGCTTTTCGGAACGACGGTTCTTTTGATCAACCTCGTCGTGCTGGGGGCGCGATTTCGGTCTTACCGGACGGAAGTTCCACGTCCGGGGTGAAACATATCTTTGGAATTTCGCGATTTCGGTACGCAGATTCGACACTTTTTCCCGCAGACTATCGAGCGATCGCCCGACATCCCTCACCATGGCGCCCGGATGCTCGACGCGGCCGCGTTCAACTGCGTAGTCATAAGCGGCAATTCGATCGCCTAAATCCCTGAGTGCGGTGTGGATCAGCAGCCTGTTCTCTTTTATGCGCGAGAAGGCTCGGGCGCGATCCTTATCCGATAGGATGTGAGAGGAGATTCTGAGCTGCGCCTGGCGCTCCGCGTCTGCGTTCAGAATTTTCCTGACGGCTCGAGCAAAGCGGCGAAACCAGTGATGATCAGCCTGCAATTCCTCAGAAATCGTTTTGAGCTGGGCCTGCCCCAAGGTGTAACCGGACGCGGTCAAATGATCAGCATAGGTGCCGCCTTGCAAAAGCGCACGACCGCTGAGCGCGTGAACGGGAAGAGCCTCATTAAAGTAGTAGGCCGCATCACGCAATTCCAACTCATCAGCGGTGAGCGCGAAACGCGGTGATTCATCAAGGATAAAATCCCTGGCGTTTGAGACTGTGTCATTGAGACCTTGATAAATCAGCGAAGGTCTGGTCCGGCCGAAATCACCTTCGATCATACAACCGCACAAGGCGATCAGAGCTCCCGCCGGCGCAACAAAGGCGCGAACGTACGGCTTCCACCGGTTCCGAAGAACATTTGCCTTCCGGAGGTTGGTGTCGGCTTCGCCGTGAATCTCTGATTTGACGGAATCGTCACCGGATGCCACCAGTCCTCCAACGCTCCCTGCGTTCCCCACGCGCCGCGCTCTTTTACTGGCTCTGCCTTTGATCCTGGTTTCTTTTCCGGGCGTCTCGACCCGGTGTCGTTCCGTCGGGCAGCTGGTCCTGGCGTTCAATGCGCACTCCGGGAAATATGATCACTTCTCCGGAACCGGTTTTGCGGCCGCGCGCCATCTCGCCGACAGCGCGAGACGTCCTTTTCGAGACGCGGCGAAACTGAAGAATGGTGCTCATTGAAGCCCTCCTTGGCCCCCGCCCGGAGGAAATACGCCGACCTGGGGCCGGATTAATCGGCCTGCTTTCGCCGCAAGGCCGCCAAGTGCATTGGACACCTTTTATGCTTAATAAACGCTTAATGCACACATGATTGTACCGACGGAGTACTGACCCCATTGATTGGCCAGGAAATAAAATGGCCCAACGCCATTTGGTGCGATTTATTCGGCGGGGGCTTCTCCGAGATTCATGACACTACTCATCTCTTTGATGATTCGCCCCGAAATTCGACCTTTTTCTTGAAGGCGCCTGTCGCGCTCGAAGGCCGCGATTGCACGCCGCGTCTCCTTTCCCGCCAGTCCATCTATATGCCCCGGCGCATAGCCATGTTCGGCAAGCGCTTTCTGCACGAGCATGACGATCTCCCTGGCTGCGGGTGAATATTGGAGAGACGCCCCCTTGCCCACCTTTCCGGCGGTAGATCCAAAAATAAGGCGCCGCAAAAATTCTTTGGATGGGATTCCCGTAATCTCCCATCCATTGTCATATTCATAGGCCATTATGGCCGCGCGGGTCTGGATGTCCGCGATCCCATCGGTCCGTCCGGGGCGATAGCCCCTGCTTTTCAGCTCGCTCTGAATCGCGCCGACAATGTCAGAGCTGCGAGCCCGCTTTTGCACCTTTACGGCCCTTTTGACGACCGCTCTTTTGCTGCCCGGCTTCAGGCTCCCCGTCGTCTTCGCCGTCCACAAAGACTCAGCGGGACGGCCGCTTCGGCTTTTTGCCAAGCGGCTTACGCCGGCCTTGTAATGCCCTTGAAAATAAAGCGCGTTCTGAACAATTCCGAAAGTGATGACAAGGAAGCCAAAAAAAAACGTCCTTGCGAGAAGCGGCCGCATACTTTCGATACCCAAAAAATCAAAAAATACCCCCGATGGCGAGGCGCGCCTTGTCATTATCGAAGTTGATGGTGAATAGTCTCTAAACGGACGAAGTATCTATCGGACCCGGAGCGCCATCCGCTCATGCGGAAACGGCTCCATCATCTCATCGCCCACGCACTGGATATTGCTCTTTTTTCGGGGCTGGACGAGATGCCAGTACGATCCGTCCCCAACTGTGTTACGGACCAGACGCCTCGCATAACCCGATTTGAAAAAAAAATTGAAATTAATTTAGCGAAATAAAATAAAAAAATAAAATAAACAAAAAATACAAATATAAATTTGTTTATAAAAAATTATAATAAAACTAATCTAAGTATAATATCACGTTTTTTCTACTTTTCTTCACACACATTTTCTCGTTATTATCACTTGGATGCTATATTTCAAGTCAGCATCAAGTTGGAGTGATACCACCGAAGGAACAAGCTAGTGTCACTTCTCCGAATAGCATTTTGGGTAGTCATCGTCATATTGCTGATACCTTCGGGCCGCGACCATCAAGCGAACACCTTTTCCATCGCCAGCGCCACGATGAAGGATCTCGGCCGATTTTGTGAACGGAACCGGGAGACCTGTGAACATGGCCAAGAGATGTTTGGCCATTTCGTGGACAAGGCCAAGGCCGGCGGAATGATAGTCGTTAACTTCATTAAGGACCGCGTTTCCGCGCGCTATGCAAATTACCGTGACGGCGAATTCTGGGGCAAGGACCCCTCCGGGCCGGAGTACGGACGAACCGGCAGCGCGCCGCAGCGTCGGTGGCTGAAGCAGTCTGACCATACTTTGACGGAACAGGACCTCAAACCTGCCTGGCTGGCGCCCGGCAGAGGAGCCGACGCATAGGTCAACAGTGGATCAAATAAGCCGCGCTTCACTCAATAATGCGCGATTGCGAAGAGGGAGGGCTTGGGCGAGAAGCCGATTAAGGGGTAACGGCATGTCAGAATCGGTGGGCATTCTACAATGCCCCCATTTCGGATAACTGATTTCCTTGTCAGCCCACCCCAACTGCGTACCGGGTAGATCATTCTCATCCAAGAATTATCTGCGCGGTGCGCATTTTTTTTAAGCTATTGACTTTACGGCCTGCGCCATCCGCTCCAAGCACCTATATTATGAATTGGGCCGCCACGTTAATGCCGCCCGCAGACTCACGCCTGTTCCCATAACGTGTTAGACTGACAAGCAGGCGAAATTGAATGGTTTTGATCGTGAACAAACTCAACGACATTGTTGCCGATTTCGAGCTTCTGGACGACTA
>CAYWBS010000011.1:15256-16658 GCA_964456215.1 uncultured Hyphomicrobiaceae bacterium | reverse complement strand
TGTCTACGACTTGGCGTCGACCTGTTTATCAAACCAAGCGAAATCTTTTCGTTGACGAGTTTAGGAAGCCAACACTGATGGCGGGCACAGGGGCGCGAAGAATCCGGTTCCTTTTCTGTCTGTTCGTCATTTCACTTGCCGGTCAAATCGCGCCGGCGCGCGGCCAGGGTGTGATAACCGACCTATCGGAACGGAATGTCCCGATCGAATGGAATTTCACCGGAACCCAAATTCTGATCTTTGGCGCAATAAAACAGTTGGCGAACAATAATAAAGTGCCCGACGTGGTGATCGTCGTCAGGGGACCAAATCAGAAAATATCGGCACGGCGCAAAGAACGCATTGCGGGCATATGGATCAACGCAAAGACGATACCGTTTGAAAAGGTTCCCGGCTATTACTCAACCGTGAGTTCGAGGCCCCTGTCGGAAATCGCGTCTGAAGCCACGCTCTTAGAGCTTGGTATCGGATTTGATGCCGTCTCTCATATCCTTGAGGTCGAAAACGCCGGCGCGGGAAAAACGGGCTTGAGGGCATTTAGTGACGCTGTTGTCCGGATTATGCGCCAGGATGGGCTTTACCGGGATCACCCGAACGGCGTCAAAATCATAGATAAGAGCCTGTTCCGCGCAAATGTCAGCCTGCCGGCGAACGTTCCCATTGGCGAATTCACCGCCGATATCTACCTGTTCTGGGGTGGAAACGTCCTGAGCGCGGAATCTTTGCCGCTCTATATTGAAAAGAAAGGTTTCGAGCAGATCGTCTACACGCTCGCCTTCGACTACCCGATGCTCTATGGCGTTTTCGCGGTGGCGCTCGCCTTGCTGGCCGGTCTGGCGGCCTCGGCCTTATTCAAGCGCGACTAAATATTTTGAAAAGGCTCTAATCGCTCAGAAGCTGGCGCGGCGCGATCGGATAGATATCATCCAAGCCGATCATCCACACAAACAGGCTGCCGCCGGCGAACAGCGGCGCAAAAGCGTCATCCAGAATATTGAGACCGCCGGTGAAGGCTCCGAAAGCGGGGATCACGAGACGCGCCCCGTTTGAGACGAAGCAGCGCCGCCGAAAGACACGGCCGCGCTGAGAAATCTTTGCCACCGGATGCAGATGACCGCAAATTTCGTGGACCACCGGTCCCTTGACGGGCTCGTGGCGGAACTTCATGCGGCCGATCGTCAGACAATCCGTTACCTCGCCGCCAAGCAGCTCGGGAATCTCCGGATCATGATTGCCCGTCACCCAGACCCATTTCCGCCTCTCCTGCAGCGCATGGAGCCGGCCGAGATCGTCCTCCTGCATCCGCCCACCGGCTTCGCGATCATGCAGGCTGTCACCAAGCGCCACCACCTGCGCCGGCTCGAATTTTGCGATCACCTCGCCGATGCGGATAAGGGTCGCG
>CAYWBS010000011.1:10270-15246 GCA_964456215.1 uncultured Hyphomicrobiaceae bacterium | reverse complement strand
CGTGTCATAAGGGGGCAAATGCACGCCTCTCGCGGCCAGCGCGCTTCCTTTCTCAAAATGGAGATCGGCCAGAATAAGCGTATCCTCGGCCGGCCAGTAAAGCGCACCGGACGTGTCGGCGAGAAAACTGTTGCCGCTGAGCAGGATGCGGCTTTCGCCGGGTTGCGCCCAGCCCTGCTCCTTCTGTTTTAGATTATGCGCTTTGCCCAAATCCGCCCGCCTCCTTTACAAGCCACTCAGCAGCTTCCCGCAACAATGCTTCATCCGCTTCGCCGTGAACAGGCTCCTTGCCGATCTCCAGCATGACCGGCACGGCAAGAGGAGAAATGCGGTCAAGGCCAATGTGGCGGATACGCCCTTTTATCCGTCTTAGAAACTCTCCGATTCGGGCAACATCTAGCAAGCCCTTTGCTGCATCGCTGCGTGCCGCTGTCAACAGGATATGATCGGGCTCGTGGCTGCGCAGGACGTCATAGATCAAATCCGATGATACGGTGATTTGCCGCCCGGACTTTTCCTGTCCGGGATGACGGCGTTCAATTAGGCCCGAAATGATGGCGCAATTCCGAAATGTCCGCTTCATGAGGCTCGATTCCGCGAGCCAGGCTTCGAGATCGTCACCGAGCATATCCTCCTCGAAGAGACGTCCGAGATCGAGCCGGGCAGTGCGTACCATCGCCGTTAGATCGCCGAGCCCCCAGACGGCGAGCGCATATTCATTTGCGACAAATCCGAGTGGTTTGGCGCGCATGCGCTCCAGGCGGCGCGTCAGCAACATGCCGAGCGATTGATGCGCCAGCCGGCCTTCGAATGGATAGCAGACAAGGTAATGCCGGCGGCCGCGCGGAAATGTCTCGACCAGCATTTCGTCGCGCTTTGGAAGGATGGAGCAGACCTCCTGCAATTCAAGCCACTCCGTCACCTGGTCCGGGAGACGGCGCCAAGTGGCAGGATTCGCCAGCATCGTGCGGACCCGCTCCGCCAAATATGTCGAGAGCGGAAATTTCCCTCCCTGATATGACGGGACCTTCGGGTCTTCCCTGCAGCTCCGCGTGACGATCGCCTCGGTCTCCCTGAGCCCCTCGAAGCGCAGAATTTCGCCGGCGAAGACGAAGCTGTCGCCCGGCGTCAACTGGTCGATGAACCACTCCTCGACCGCGCCGAGAACGCGGCCGCCGCGGCCCACCGGAGCGCCGGGCCGCCTCGCACCACGACCGAGCCGCACCGTAATCATCGGCGCTTCGACGATCGTGCCGACATTGAGCCTGTATTGCTGCGCGACCCGGGGGTTCGCAATGCGATAAGTACCATCCCGCGTCAATTTCAGGCGTGCATAACGGTCATATGTCCTGAGCGCATAGCCGCCCGTCGCAACGAAATCGACGACCTTGTCAAAGAGGGGCCGGTCAAGAAAGCCGTAGGGCGACGCCGTGACCACCTCGGCATAAAGATCGTCCGGGTCAAATGGCGCCGAGGCGGCGCATCCCAAAACATGTTGCGCCAGGACATCAAGGCCGCCATCGCCGCGGAGCGGCGTGTCCTGTGCGCCCTCGTCCACGGCATCGACGGCCGCCCGGCATTCCAGGACCTCAAACCTGTTCGCCGGAACGAGCAGCGCCTTTGACGGTTCTTCCAGGCGATGGTTGGCCCGGCCGATCCGTTGCGCCAGGCGGCTCGCGCCCTTTGGCGCGCCGACATTGATCACCAGGTCGACGTCTCCCCAGTCGATGCCGAGATCCAGGGTCGAAGTACAGACGACCGCCCTGAGCGTGCCATCCACCATCGCCGCTTCGATTTTTCGCCGCCTGCCGACATCGAGCGAGCCGTGATGGAGCGCGATCGCCAACTGATCCTCGTTCAGATGCCACAGCGCCTGGAAGATCAGCTCCGCCTGGGACCGCGTATTCACGAACACCAGGACCATGCGGTGACGGCGGATTTGGTCGTAGATGTCCTCCATGGCGTAAAGCGCGGAATGCCCGGCCCAGGGCACGTGGATCGCGGACTGCAAAATGCTGATGTCGGGCGCGGCGCCGCCCTCCGCCATTATCAGCCCGGCCAGATGGCTCAAACCGCTCTCCGGCTCCTGCGCGGCCAGATAGGCGCGCAGCTCCGATGGCCGGGCCACCGTCGCCGACAAGCCTATCGACACCAGTTCCGGCGCCAAACGGCGCAACCGCGCAAGACCGAGGCTCAAGAGATCGCCGCGCTTGGAGGTCACCAGCGCATGCAACTCGTCGATGATGACGTAACGTAAACTCCCGAAATAATCCGGCGCCTCCCGGTGCGACAGCATCAGCGCCACCTGTTCCGGCGTCGTCAGCAGAATTTCGGGCGGCGCCAAGCGCTGTCTCTGGCGTTTCGAGGACGGGGTGTCGCCGGTGCGGGTTTCGCAGTTGATGTGCAGCCCGATTTCCTGAATGGGCGCCAGAAGATTGCGGGCGACATCGACGGCGAGGGCTTTCAGCGGCGAGATATAAAGCGTGTGGAGTTTGCGGCGTTCCTCCGATCGGCCGGGCCTATCCGCCAGTCCGGTGAGGCTCGGTAGAAAACCGGCAAGTGTCTTGCCGCCGCCCGTGGGCGCAATCAGGAGCGTGGAGACGCCGTTCCGGGCCTTCTCAAGAAGCGCAAGCTGATGGGCATGGGGCCGCCATCCCCGCGCGCGGAACCAATCGGCGAATGGCGCCCGCAGACCGCCATCGGTGCCGTTCCGGACGGGGCTCAAATCGGAGTTGGACAGCCTCTCTTTTCCTCGCATCAGCTTCCCATGCATCCACCGCCCCAATCGCAAATCCGCAGCCTCAGCACTGGCAAAAGTCTCCGTATCGCTTCTCGATATGAACTATGCTATGGAACGATAAAGCGCTCTAAGTGCGACAAAAGTTCTAGCATTTGAACTAGGATCATAGGATTGGAGTTGACACATGGATCGGTTTTTTGGCGGTCATCCGGCGATGGTTTTCCTCAGACTCGCCATCATTTCCATGGTCGTCGGAATCGTTCTCGCCGCGCTCGGACTGGACGCGTTCGACGTGTTCGACAGCGTCAAGCGCCTTGTCGTCCGCATCTACGAAATGGGTTTCGAGGCCTTCGACTGGGTGCTGCGCTATTTCTTCCTCGGGGCAGTCCTGGTCTTTCCCATCTGGTTCATCGCACGCCTCCTCAAAGTCGCACGCGACCCTGACAAGCAAAAGCAATAAGGCACGAGCCACCCCGCCCGCCTCCTGTGGCGGTTCGCCAGGACCTCCAGCCGTCTCATGACCCCCAGCGCGCTCACTCATCGCCACGTCCTCGCTATTGCCGGACCGATCATTCTTTCGAATGTTTCCACGCCGCTTGTCGGCGTCGTCGATACCGCCGTTCTCGGCCAACTCGGTCCTGCGCATTTGCTCGGCGCGGTGGCGCTCGGCAGCACGCTCTTCTCGCTCATCTATTGGGCATTCGGTTTCCTGCGCATGGGCACGACGGGGCTGACGGCGCAAGCATCCGGCGCGGAGGATGATGGCGAGATTACCGCGACGCTCGCGCGCTCCCTCATTATCGCCGTCGGCTGCGGATTGGCGCTGGTCCTCCTGCAACGGCCAATTTCCTGGTTGGCCTTTTTTCTTCTTGAAGGCTCGACGGCGGTCGAAGGAGAAGCACGCATCTATTTCGATATCCGCATCTGGAGCGCACCGGCGGCGCTTGCCAACTATGCGCTGCTCGGCTGGTTCATTGGCCTCGGCCGCGCCGGCACCGCATTTGCGCTGCAGGTTCTGCTGAACGGCACGAATGCCGCATTCGATACACTCTTCGTCATGGGGTTCGGCTGGGATGTCGGCGGGGTTGCATTCGGAACATTGCTGGCGGAGCTCCTTGCCGCCGTGGCGGGACTGGCGATCGCGGCGCGGGAGATAAGACGCCGCTCGGCCGGGACGAGCTGGGCGCAGGTGCTCGAAGCCTCCGGGCTGCGGCGCATCGCCGCCGTCAACAGCGACATTATGATCCGCACCCTCGGAGTCCTCTTCGCCTTTACCTTCTTCACGGCCCAGGGCGCGAAATCGGGAGACCTTGCCCTTGCCGCCAATGCGGTGCTATTGCACTTTCTCTCCGTATCCGCCTGTTTCCTCGACGGCTTCGCCTTTGCCGCCGAGCGCCGTGTCGGCCATTCCATCGGTTCCGGCAGCGGCTGGCGGTTCCGCCGGGCGGTGTGCCTGACGACGATTTGGGCATTTGCATTTAGCGCCCTCGTCTCGGTCTTCTATTGGCGCTTCGGCCCATCGATGATCGACTGGCTGACCATCAATGACGATGTACGCCGGGCGGCGCGCCTCTATCTGCCCTGGACGGCGCTGGCGCCACTTCTGGGCTTTGCCTGCTTTCAGCTTGACGGCATTTTCGTTGGTGCGACCCGCACCGCCGATATGCGCAATATGATGCTGATAAGCCTTCTCGCCTATCTCGCCGCCTGGGCCGTGCTGGTGCCACGCTTCGGCAATCACGGTCTCTGGGCGGCGCTGCTGATCTTCTTTGTCGCCAGGGCGGTGACGCTCGGATTCAAATATCCGGCGCTTGAACGCGACGTGCTCAATGCACCGGAGAGGCGGCCCGGCAGGCGCCCGGAGCGACAGGTCCTGTAGAGGCTCGATGTTGCCCCGGATTGAGACTTGGATAACTTTCGGGGAAAACAAAGCGCGCGACAATGCGCTTCTCAGGCCGCCATCGCGTGTTGTATCGACGAGGCTCCATCTTAACGTTTTGGCATAGTCTAATGGGAAAACCGGTGCCCGTTTGTCGGGACCATGCCCTGGCAAATGCCAGGCAGGAAACTGGCCCAAACAACACATTCCCCCTCGACGAAGCATGCCTGCTTCTGAATTCCGTCGAGATCATGGCCGGGCCAACGTACAGAAGCAGTATCCGACTTTCCGATAGTAAACAACGAATAAATTCGTTTTATCTATTCTAAAAACCTGCATACCGCCCCCCATATTCCC
>CAYWBS010000011.1:0-10260 GCA_964456215.1 uncultured Hyphomicrobiaceae bacterium | reverse complement strand
GCCGCAAGATTACAAGACGTAGGAGTGGCAAAAAAACACACGAATTGTTGGGGTCTCGCCCCTCGAAAGGAGTTGCATAAATGAAAAGGTTTCTAATTTCGGGCTTTCTCATTACCTCGCTGATGGCCGTTCCCGCGCTTTCGGCCGAAATTACAAATGAGGCCAAGTGCCTGTCCGAGGTCGAAATCGTCAAGGAACTTGACCAAAATTCCGACATTGGCGACAAGTTCGAACCGATTGTCAAAGATCTGATCAAGGTGCTTGAGGAGCTTTGCAAAGATAAGACGTTCGACAAGGCGGAGGATGTAGCGGCGGCAATACGCGGTATGCTAGCGACGGAATAAAAGGCTGAAGCGGAAAAACGACTTAAGGATAAAGCGACATTATCGCTCGATAGCGGACAGCGACCGCGCGTTTAACCTGAGAACTGCTGGAGCGGCATTCGGCAGCCGATGCCGTGCTTTCCGCGAGTTGCGCGGTTCACACATCTTGCCGACTCAGACCGGATCGGGTTTGTAACCCGATCCGAAACTTTTATGCCGGCGGAACTCACCGTATCACTCGCAGCATAAATACTGCGGGCTGGGTTACAAACCCAGCCCGGCATGAGAACCTGGAAAAATCTAGGCGGATCGCCATTCGATAAACAGGCCGCACGCCCCATCGGCGGGCACGAAACCTGAGGCCATTGTGGTGGAGCTGATGGCGAGACCGGCAAATTCCGCCGCGCCGACTTGATCTGCCCGGAATCCCGGAACAACGGCGCGGATGGCTTCCGGCGTCATAAGGAGTAGCTCCTGGCCGCCGAAAGCAATTCGTTGTCCGCCGTCGATTTCTTCCAAAGCGCCTCCGGTCAGCCTGGTGAAAAAGCCGACATGTGCATCCGGGTCCTCAGACGCGAGATAGATCGCCACAATGGACCGCGCGCCGTTGCCGTGTGCCTGATAGTCCGGCTTCCAGAAATATTCAGGCGCGGGCTGCTGACAGACAAAAAAGGCCAGATCAGGGAGTGCGGGACTGGTCACGAAACCAAGGGAAAACGCCACGGTCACCTCTGAACCGTCCGGCAGCCGCGCCTTGCGCTCGAAGTCGAAAGGCGCATAGGTCTGAAGCCCCAAGGCCTCGTATTCCTTGAGGTCGGCGCGCGCGTCGCCGCTCGTCAGAACCATCATCGATATGCCGTTGCGCCCGGCCAGAAATTCCTGGTTATGCGCGCCGAAACTGAATTTCGGCGGCACGGCGTCAAAGTCATGATCCTCGACGCCGCCGGGCCGGTCGACCTCCAGCAGTTCGATGAAGTTCCGGCCGGCGAATTGCACCAGCCTGTTTGATGTCCCCATGTTCAGCGGATGAGAGGCACGCGGCGTCAGCTTGAAGCCGATGGCTTCGTAGCGCGCCGCCGCGCTATCCAGATTGCCGACGGCAATAACGATATGGTCGACAGAGCGCTCTATCGGCATGAGGGAAATCCGATGATCACCGCCACATCCTCACTTAGAATGGCAGCATCTTACGGATTGACCCCCCTATTTTCCCCCTTCCTTTTCTGAGCCCCTTGGTCACCGACCCCGTGGTCTTTCCCAAGGCCCGCCTCGCGTCTCTGAGCGCCCTGCCGCCCATCAGATCCACCTGCTTGAAGCGGCGAATAGGATCAATGCGGAGCGCTTTTCCCACAAAGGGGAAGGCGCTGCCGATGTTGATCCCCGGCAGAAAAGAGCCGTCCCATTTTATTGGTCCGCTGATCACGCCGGTCAGTCCGATGTGAACGAACCGACCGATCGTCCGGTGCAGGCGGCAGCTCGCCGATGCCGTGCAGACCTCGACGGCGCCGGCATGAAGAAGAACCGCCATTTCCCCGCTCGCCGCGACAAAGACATCGAAAACCGTACCGCGAATGCCGAGCGTCGCCGTTGGCGTGCGAAGCTTATAGGATTTGCTGTCCATCTTTCCGGTAATGAAGCGGAAGGCGCCTTTGGTCAAATTCAGCGTCACGCTTCCCGCGGACTTGTTCGGATCGAAAATAAACTCGTCCAGGACCAATTTCGATTCAGGACCGATGGCCAGCTTGGTATCGTCCCGGAGCTTGAATTCGCCTTGAGCGCTTTTGCCGGTTTCGACCACCTCGTTGAGGCGCACCACATTGCCTTTGCGAATTTGCCGCTTTTCTTGAGCAAAGGTGGCTGTAACCTGCCGCTCAGTCGTGACCGTCACGCCAACTTCGACGGCTTCGGGCGCTTTCGCGGCCTGAGCCCGTTCGGCCGTAATGGCGCCGGCGCAACACGCAGCCACGGCGCCGATCGGAAGCCAAATCCATATCCGGACAGACGAGCGCAATTTAGACCTACTTCGCCCATGCACCTTGGTTGTCAACGAAACCCACCGCTTACATCCAAACATTACGCCACCGGGACCAAGCCGGCAATTCAAGAATCGACCGCCGCACCGGCCCTTTTTCTTCAGCCAGTCCGGTGGCCTCCTTAATCTTGCAAGTCCTGTTCGCCGCCTTGTTCGAGCCAATGCTCGGCATTGTACCCCACACATTCACTGATATTCTTGAACCCGTGGGCATCCAGATGCGCAATAAGCTTCCTCTTGATGCGGGTGACGAGATGCGGGCCTTCATAGATAAGGCCCGTATAAATCTGCACCAGCGAGGCGCCGGCTTCTATCTTGGCGAGCGCCGTCTCGCCAGAGTCGATACCGCCCACACCAATCAGCGGAATTCTGCCCTCGGTCATGAGATAGATCCGCGCCAGCATGCGCGTCGACATATCGAACAGCGGCCGCCCCGAGAGGCCGCCCTCCTGTTTCGCATATTTGCCGGCCGCCAGTCCCGCCCGCGAAATCGTCGTATTCGAGACAACGATCCCTTCGATTTCATTTTCGGCAAGGCAATTGATCACCGCCGGCAGGTCCTGGTCCACGATATCGGGGGAAAGCTTCACCAGGATCGGCCGCCACGGCTCGCCCGCCTCCATCAGCGCGCCGCGTGCCGCGAAGAGCCATGAAAGCAAAGCGTTCAAATGTTCCGGGTCCTGCAAATCCCGGAGGCCGGGCGTATTCGGCGAGGAAATGTTCACCGTGAAATAGTCGGCCACGTCCGCAAGCGCGCCGAGACTATCGACATAGTCCTCCGTGCGGTTCTTGCTGTCCTTGTTGGCGCCGATATTGACTCCGACGACCCCGGTTCTGGACCGCTTCCGAAGCCGCGCATGGACCGCGGCCCGGCCTTCTCCGTTGAACCCGAGACGGTTTATGACGGCATGGTCCTCGGACAGGCGGAATACGCGTGGCCGGGGATTGCCGAATTGCGGCTTCGGCGTCACCGTGCCGACCTCGACAAATCCGAATCCCAGATTGATGAGCGCGTCCGGAACCCGGCCATTCTTGTCGAACCCGGCGGCGATGCCGATCGGGTTGCGAAACCGCAAATTCCATATTTCCTGATGCAGTCTGGGATCATCCGGACGGCCGCGCCGGTAAAGCCCATATTCCAGCATTCCGAGCGTCAGCTCATGTGCTGTTTCCGGACCGATAAGTTCGAGCAAAGGCCGCGCCAGCCGGTACAATTGTGTCATCATCGACGGAACCTTTCCGGCAGACGATGGCGGCCATCGGCGAGCAGCGGCAGGTCATCGACAGAGTGGACAACGCCGGCCAAAAGATCTCCATAAAGATGCGGAAAAAGGGCGCCACCCCGCGACGTCTCCCATCTGAGCGCCGGGCCCAAATCTTCAGCCCGTATCGTCAGCAACACCAAATCCGTCCGACCCTCGAAATGCTTCGCCAGGGTTTTCGCGATTTGCCCTTGCGCGGACAAATGAATATAGCCGTCGCGGATATCGTCTTGGGACGCGTCAAGCCCGCCGTCGGCCACGGCCTGCAGCCACGCCGCGCGAGAACAGATTTTGTACACGAACCCCGTCATCTCCGCCCGTTTCGCGAACCCTAGCGGCGGCGGCCGGCATCCGCAAGCGAACCCTTCGCACCATTTTCCTTATCGACAGACGGAAAATTGGTGTTTATGTAGTTGACACACCCAATTTATAATTGCTAGCTAGCCCAACGTTATTATTGCCGGACTCAGTTGGATGCGATGGTTCGCTACGCTGCAGGTAGTCTTGATCTTGGCCGCACCGATTTTTGGTGCGGCCTATGTTGGCATAATTCGCTTGAATGATCCGAGCATATTGTCGAACCCACTCCTATTGTTTTTCATAGCAATCATAGCAGCAGCTTTTTTTGGTGCGGCTATACTGCAAGGCATTTGGTCGCTCATTTGGCGAAAACCTCGTCCAAGCGGCAGCTTTCACAGGCGAGTCAACTGGGCAGCCTGAGTGTTGAGTAGCGCAGTTTTTGTGGTCAATCTGTTTGTTCTGCCACTGCCGCAAATTATCCGGCAGGGGTCTTTGCCTTCGGGTTCTTCTTTAGAGCTTTCCGTTTTTGAACGGACTTTGGCGGCGATGCCGTCGCAACCTTTTTTAGCTTTTGATCGAAAGCCTTTTCGTCTTCGTCGCAGCCGAGTTCTCTGGCGACTTTCTTGAATTTTTCGTACTGTTTTTTGTCTGTGGACATAGCAATTAGTATAAACGACGGGATCCGGGCCAAATCCGAGGATCAAATGCGCGCCGCCTGGCCACCCCGTCACCAAGATTCAAACATGGCTCAACAAAGTGCGTCGCTCAAGACGTCATGTAATTGGGTTGCCGGGCAGGTGGCGTATCCTGATCGTTTTTCTCTTTGCGGTGACAATCGGGCCGTGGGTGTTCGACATTTAGAGCATATCAGATTGGGCCATTAGTGGTGAGGAGCCGAGTTGCAATGAATGGGCGTGCACTTATCGCAATCTACCTGTGTGTGACCCTCCTCCCCCTTGCCCTTGCATGGCTTGGTATGCGCTCACCTCGCTCATTCTGGGATGAATTGGCATCGGCCGCGGGGATGCTGGCATTCGCGATCATCCTGGCTGAGTTCGTACTCTCAGGACGGTTCCGTACGGTGTCTAATCGCATCGGGATGGACGTAATAATGCGGTTTCACCAGTTATTGGCGCGTACCGCGCTTGTCCTCGCGCTCATCCATCCCTTTCTCTACAACTCTCCCTTTAACCCGCAATATCCGTGGGACGTCACGCGCCAGCTCACGCTGACCTCTGATTTCTCCGCATTGGTGACCGGCATCTTGGCGTGGGCATTGCTGACCGGATTCGTCTTTCTTTCAGTTGGCCGCGATAAAATTCCCTATACCTACGAGACGTGGCGATGGATGCACGGGCTGGGTGCACTGCTGATTGCCATCCTCTTGCTTCATCACACGCTGAGTGCCGGCCGGTACAGTCAAGATCCTGTCTTGGCTGGCCTATGGACTGGTCTCTCTGTCTTCGCCCTTCTCGCACTTGTTTATATCTACCTTGTCGTACCGATTTTGCAGAGACAAAGGCCTTGGACGATCCATTCCGTCCGCCCGCTTGGGCTGAAGACATGGGAACTCACTCTAGAACCCAAGGAGCATTCAGGCATCGCTTATATGGCTGGCCAGTTCGTGTGGCTGAATGTTGGAAACAGTGCATTCTCCCACCATGAAAATCCCTTCTCGATCAGCTCTGCACCTGCATCCGGCCCTCAGCTGCAGTTTGTCATCAAGGAGCTCGGCGATTTCACGAGAACCGTCGGTCAGATTAAGCCCAGCACGACAGCCTATATCAATGGCCCGCATGGGAACCTTATCGTTTCCGAACGCTCCGAGCCTGGAATTGCGCTGATTGCAGGCGGTGTGGGGATTGCACCGCTTATCGGCATATTGCGTCAACTGAAGCATGAGAACGATCAGCGCCCGACGGTGCTTGTTTATGGAAACCGAGTCGAGGAGCAGATCGTCTACGGCGAGGAGCTCAAAGTTCTTGCGCAGGAGCAGGGCACCAAGGTTTTGCATGTCGTGTCCGAGCCTCCAGATGGTTGGGCAGGATATACAGGGATGGTCAGCGCCGATCTTATCCGCAAGATTTTCAACTCTCCGGAGATGAGGGCCTGGCTCTTTGCTCTTTGCGGACCTGCTGCAATGATGGACGCGGTAGAGGATACCTTGATCAAAATTGGCGTCCCGTCAGGGCAGATTATTTCTGAAAGATTCAAGTATGACTGAGTGGCTCGTGAAACTCCCCAGCCGGCAACGGTTGTTGCGCGTCTTCTGGCTTTTGAACGTCTTGATCATTTTCGCGCTCCTGATATTTGCGCTGCGCTGAAGAATGCTAAGCTCGCAGAAGCGATTTTAGATGGACCAACGAGAACAATGGGCTTCGCGGCACGGTTTCATTCTCGCCACAATCGGCGCCGCCGTCGGTCTTGGCAATATCTGGCGCTTTTCCTATGTCGCCGGTGAAAACGGGGGTGCCGTATTTCTATTCCTTTATCTGCTTTGCGTGCTCTTTATCGGCCTGCCGATCGTAATTGCTGAACTTGCCCTCGGCAGACGTGCTCAAGGGGATGTCGTTGCCGCCTTTGAACACCAGGGCGATCAATCTCTTTGGCGCTATGTCGGTTGGCTCGGTGTTGTTGGTGCCATTGCAATCCTAAGCTACTACGCTGTCATAGCGGGGTGGGCGCTGAAATATTTCGTCGGCGCTGCGACGGGAACCCTGTGGTCCAAAGCAGCAGAGGGATATGGCGGCTATTTTAAAACCTTTATCGCGAATACAGGAGAGCCCATAGCCTGGCAGGCCGCCATGCTCGGCGCGTCAGTCTATATCGTTGCGGGCGGCGTCCAGAAAGGCATTGAAACTGTCAATCGCTGGCTAATGCCGCTCCTCGCAATCATCATTGTCGTCCTTGCCGTTTTCTCCCTGTCACTTCCAGGATCTGCCAAAGGTTTGGAGTTTCTCTTTGCACCGGATTGGTCCGTGATGGCCAAGCCCGGAGTCTATGTTGCGGCTCTCGGGCAAGCCTTCTTCTCCCTCGGCGTGGGAATGGCAGTCTTCGTGACCTATGGCAGCTATATGCCCCGTAATTTTCCTTTGCTGACTTCGGCAGTGGGAATTGCAATCGGCGACACCCTCTTTGCCATCGTTGCCGGCATGGCAATCTTTCCTGCCGTCTTCGCATTTGATATCGATCCGACGGCGGGGCCGGAACTGACCTTCATCACATTACCGCAAATCTTCTTGCAGATGCCCGGAGGGACGTTGGCCGGAGCTGTATTTTTCTTTCTTCTTTCGGCCGCAGCACTCACATCGATGGTGTCTCTCCTTGAGGTCCCCGTCGCCATTGCCGTACACCGAATGAGCCTTCGGCGTTGGCATGCCGCAGGCTTCGCAGGAACGATTATCTTCCTGCTTGGCATTCCATCCGCTATGAGCTTCGGCTTGCTAGCCAACATCAAGATTGGACGCCACGGAATCCTCGACGCCATCGATGCCGGCGTTTCCAATTTTCTTCTGCCGGTCGCAGGTATCTTGATTGTATTTTATGTCGGCTGGAAACTTGAAAGGTCTATCGCGCTTGGCGAAACGGAGTTAGGCGAGGGGTGGCTGGGTATCTGCTGGTATTGGCTCGTGAGATCTGTTGCACCGCTGGCAATTTCTGTAATTCTCCTTCAATCAGCGAGCGCAATGTGAGGACTGGATTTTCTTGTTTAAGGCACGGCGACAGAACTGCTAACTGCTCTCGTGTATTTCGCGACAAGCCAGCGCTCGAACTCGACGACGAAAAGCACGCTTGCCGCCGTGATCGTCAGCACACCCCAGGTGCCGACATCGATAGGCGTAGAGTGAAAAATCGCATTTATGACTGGAACATAGGTGTAGGCCAGTTGCAATGCGAGCACGAGCCCGACCGCAATCCAGGCCGGCCTTGCTGCTGACGTCAAGATATCGCCGAACGCAGAGGAGGTAATGCGCCGGGTATTGAAGAGGTAGAAGATCTCGAACATAACAAGCGTATTGACTGCGGCAGTCCGGGCGAACTCGATGTCTGCCCCTCCAGCCTGCAACCAGGTGAAAATGCCAAACACACCCATCACAATGACCAGCGATACTAACGCCACGCGCCAAGCCAGGAACCCAGAGAGAATTGGCTCGTTCGGCGCACGCGGCGGACGCTGCATGACGTCGGTTTCTGCCGGCTCAAAGGCGAGCGCCAATCCCAATGTCACTGCCGTTACCATGTTAACCCAAAGGATTTGCACGGGAGTTATTGGAAGCATCCAATTAAAAATGACTGCTGCCATGATGATGAGCGCCTCGCCTCCACTCGTAGGAAGAATGAAAAGAATGGTTTTCCTGATATTGTCGTAGACAACGCGCCCTTCTTCGACCGCAGCGGCTATCGAAGCAAAATTGTCATCCGCCAAAACCATGTCACCGGTTTCACGGGCTGCGGCTGTCCCCTTTTTCCCCATAGCGACGCCAATATCAGCGCGCTTCAGGGCGGGCGCATCGTTTACACCATCACCGGTCATGGCCACAACGTGACCTGCTCGCTGTAAGGTTTCTACGAGCCGCAACTTTTGCTCCGGCGAGGTTCGCGCGAACACATCAATCTCTACGACACGTTCGGCCAGCTCCTCATCTTTCATTCTGTCGAGGTCGTACCCCGTGACCGCACCTTGATCGGTATGAAGTCCCAGCTTTTGCGCTATCGCTTTTGCTGTTCCTGCATGGTCACCTGTTATCATTTTCACGTCGATGCCTGCAGAATGGCAGTATTCAACGGCTTGGATTGCTTCCTCACGCGGGGGGTCAATCAATCCGAACACACCCAATAAGGTGAAATCGGAATCAACATCATCAAGGCTTAAGTTCGACGCAGCAATCTCTGTCTCCTTGATGGCAAGCGCCAGTACCCGATCTCCTCGGTTTGCCACCTCAGAGAACTTGGCCTGCCAGAAAGCGGCGTCGAGGGGTGCATCGCCGCCAATATCCCTTTGCTTAGAGCACATTTCAAGAATTCGTTCCGGGGCACCTTTGACATAGATACAGCTGTTGCCTTCATGATCATCGTGAAGCGTTGCCATGAATCGGTGCTCCGAATCGAACGGAATTTCATCGGTTCGGGGGCATGCGGCACGTTCTTCTTCTGGGTCCAATCCGGCTTTAATAGCAGCCACCAAAAGCGCTCCTTCCATGGGATCGCCGTGCACGGTCCAGTCGTCACCGTCACTCGCAACAAAAGCGTCATTGCATAATACGGCCCCATGTACCAACTGCCTAAGGAGAGGATGCAACTCCAATTCGACGGGTTTGCCGGCAAGCAGAAATTCACCATGCGGCTCCAGGCCAGTTCCTGTAACGTCGAATAGGTGCCGGCTCGTAGCGATACTTTGCACCGTCATCTCATTGCGGGTAAGCGTGCCAGTCTTATCTGAGCAGATAACGGTGACGGAACCCAGCGTTTCAACTGCCGGGAGCCTGCGTATCAACGCTTTGCGCCTGGCCATACGCTCGACACCGATTGCGAGCGTAATGGTCATAACCGCTGGCAGCGCTTCAGGAATTGCAGCAACGGCCAGCGCGACGCCTGCCAAAAACATTTCAGAGGCGGAGTGTCCGTAGACAACTACTCCGATCAAGAACGTGAAAGCCGCAGCAATGAGAATGACGGCAGAAAGCCACTGCCCAAAGCGTTCTATCTGCCGCAACAGCGGCGTCTGGAGCGTCGTTATTTGTTGCAGCATTCCGCTAATGCGGCCGAGTTCTGTATCATTGCCTGTCGCAACAACCACGCCGCGCGCTTGTCCCCGAGCAATAATTGTTCCTGTGTAGACCATGGATTTACGGTCCCCGAGCAATGCGCCGGGGCACACGGCAGAGATGTGCTTTTCGACAGGTATGGATTCGCCGGTGAGAGCGGCTTCCTCGGCCATCAAACTACGCGCGCGCAACAACCTAAGATCGGCGGGCACGCGGTCGCCAGCTTCTAGAAGGACTACATCTCCCGGCACAAGTTCGCTAGCACTGATCGCGTTTCTTTTTCCATCACGCAAGACGGTCGTTTGTTCGGACAGCAATGTGCGGATGGCTTCAATCGCTCTTTCCGCCCTCCCTTCCTGCAGAAAACCTATTATCGCGTTTATCAGTACGACACCTGCGATTACGGCAGCATCGGCCAAATTGCCAATGAGAGCCGTAATGCCCGCCGCTCCCAAAAGGATATAAATCAGGAGATTGCGGAATTGAGAAATAAATCGATCTATATTGGTGCGATGAAGGTGGTGTGAAAGCCGATTGGGGCCGTAGCGCAACAAGCGCTCGGCAGCTTCGCTGACCGA
>CAYWBS010000010.1:0-17119 GCA_964456215.1 uncultured Hyphomicrobiaceae bacterium | reverse complement strand
GGGGCTTACGATGTCATGTCGTCGAAACATATTCGCGGCGATGTCAACTATGCCTGGCCGATGGCGGAAATCGCCGTGATGGGGCCGAAAGGGGCGGCGGAAATCCTCTACAGGTCGGAACTGGGCGACGCCAGGAAGATCGCCAAGCGCATCAAGGAATATGAAACGCGGTTCGCCAATCCGTTCGTGGCGGCGGAGAGGGGGTATATTGACGATGTCATCGAGCCGCGCAACACACGCATGCGCGTCGCCCGCGCCCTCGAAATGCTGAAAAACAAGACCGTCGAGAACCCGTGGAAGAAGCACGATAATATTCCGCTATAGCGAATATCATCTGGCGCAAGGCGCAAGCGAGCGGACCCGCACTTTTGGCCATCAGTGGCTGGTGCGGAACACGAACCGAGGCCTTGCCGCCGGGGAAGCTTCTATGCCGGATAGCGCCAGACCTTGACGGCGACGCTGGCCATCCAGTTTTGCCGGCGGGTGATTTCGGCCGATGTCCAATGTTTCTCGGTCAGGATTTGCTTGGTGATATCGAGGCAGTCCCGGGCGTAGGCCTTCTTTTTCGTGGCGAAATCCGCATTGCCGATATCCTGGTTCAGCTTCGTGGAGATAAGCGTCATATTGCCGAGCCGGAATATGTATCGGTCGGGGCCGCCCGGAAAATTTTTGCGCCCACATTTCCAGCTGGCGTCGTGTTTTTTCGGAAGAATATGCTCAAGGTCCGTGGCAAAGGGGTCCGTTTGTGTCTGCATTGAGACGCTGTCGCTGAGAAAATCGTTGAGTTCCGCGAGAATATAGCGTGCCAGCGCATTGCTTCGCGTCGCCTTGCGGGTAAAGGCCGAATGAAATTGGCTGTTGGTTGGATAAAACTTGGCGAGATGGGCGCGGAACAGATCGTTTGCCGTGACGCCATCGCCGGTCCTCAGTGATCTTGCGCAGTCGACGAAAGCACTCATGAGGTTCGCCGCACCGAAACCGCATATCGTGCTGTAGCGGAAGGTGAAGGTCGTCAGCATTCTGAGAATATCGACGAAATGCCGCCTGTTCGACTCCAGGGCGGCGAGCAGCACGATAAAGAGCTGTTCGGCGTTAAAGAGTTCGATACGCTCGATTAACCGGCGGATCGTGTGCCGATCGTCATTGGAAAATTCCGACCAGATATGGTGATCGGGTGCGATGAAGGCGCTGTAGAGATCCGAGGACGAGCAAAGTTCCAAGGTGTAATTCTCAGCCTGCAATGGCGTGCGGATCTCTGATTTTATCCGCCCGAACAAATCCCTCTCCGTCACGGGACCTTTGTTGGACATCCAGTGATGGCGGAGAAATTTTACCGTTCGTTTGTATTCCAGGTTCTGGCTCATGATCTCCCAATTGCTCTGCACCGCGCGAAGCGCCTCGCCGGATGTCAGGTACAGATGATTTTTCAGGAGATCGAATTTTGACAGGTCCTTGCCGCGTTCGTTCAGCGCCTCGAAAAGCAGAAAGGCGTTCTGGTCGTCCTGAACGTCAATCCGAATGAGTATCAGTTTCCGGTTGAAGGCCTCGATGATTGCCCTGGCCAAATTGTCGACGGCGTCGCCGAACTGGCAGCGCTCGGCAATTTTCTCATGCATGTACATGAAGCAGCGCGCCAGCAGACGGTTTGAGGGTGGAAGATCCTCGTCCTGCGCGAGACGGGCGATTTCGCCTACCGGACGATTATAGAAAAGATAGTCGATATAGAATGATTTGTCGTGGCCGTTCAGCGACAGGCAGGGAAGGAAAAGCTGCTGCTGGTAATCCGATCTCGCAAGGAAGTCGTTTTCGATCATGCGCGCGAGCGCGTTCTGGTCCTGGTCCAGGAGATGCGATCTGAGCGCGGAGACAAGAATGGACGCCGTCGTCAGTCTTTGCTGACCGTCGACAACGAGAAGATCCGGGGCCTGCGAGGTATTCAGGACGATCGAGCCCAACAGATAATCCTGAGCGCCGGCGTCAAACGTCCGGGAAATATCGGTCCAGAAATTGGCGAACTGTTCCTCGTCCCAGGCATAGTTCCGTTGAAATGGCGGAATATTATAGGTATCGCCGACACGCAGCAGATTGCCGACGGTCGTGACTTGGCAGGCGATCGATTGCGACATCTCACTCTTGTGCCGGTTAACGTCGTCAAGCGGGCATGATCGTATTATTCCGCTTTTGCCGCGGCAGCTTCAACCACGAAATTGAATGGTCGGGGAAAAATGCGCGCGGTTGCATCTTGCGGCCGCGAAAGGACGGCGTGTCTGGCTCACGATCCAAGACCAGGTTCGGAGGGCGCCTCGGAAAATTCCGCAATCAGTTCAGAACTGTTTGTGCCGTCGCGCTGCCCGGCAGACCATTGCGCCGTCCTAAAAGTCGCTCTTCGGATAGAAGATTTTTTCGCGATTCAATGGTTCGATTTCGGACGGGTCGGTGCGGGCAAAAATACCTGCTTTTTTCTTTTTCTTTTCTTCCTTGCGTACGGTCGGCGAAAAATCGCCCGCAAGATGGCGGTTCAGATCCTTGCGGACTTCTTCGACAACTTTGTCGGAGCAATATTCGCCAAGTGGGAAGGCCTGCAGTTTTTTCGAAATGGTATCGTGGGTCTTGTCATAGGCTATATTCACGGATTGAAGGTGCTCCGGGCTTGCGTCCTGCTTTTGCTCGAAGCTGACAAGCGACGCTCTCAATTGCTGCGGATGAAAGTAGAAACCGCACTTCTTTGCCCGCGCCGAGGTCCAGGCGACCTGGACCGCGCGCGCCAGCGGATCCTGAGGTTTTGCGGGGATGGAGTCCGCCACTTCGGACTTTTGGCCGCCAGGCCGGATAAGCTTGGTTATGCCGCTAAGCTTCGGCGCGCTGCCGCCGCACGACGTGAGGGCGATCGCGGCAGCCGTCAGAACCGTCAATTGGAAGGGCCGTTTCATCGTTCGTATTCCGGGACCAGTTGGCCATACGCAGCGAGTTTGCAATATTGCGCAGAAAGGTCAAGGCGGTCTGTTTGCCAATGTGTCAATTTTATCGACAATTTGAGGAACTCAATGTTTGGGCAGCGGGGACCGCGCCGCACACAAGGCCGGAATGGTTTTCTGCACGGCTCCGGCATCGAGAAGGCGCCGCCAGGCTGCAAGGTAAAAATGGTAACTTGGCCACTTGGCTCTGTGCCGGCCTTTCATCCGAGCGCGTCGCCCGATCGTTGTCGTTCAAGTCAAGCCTTTGGCATATAACAGAATTCACGGTTCAATAAGTCCGCGCAACCGGCGCGGCAAAGAGGAAACCATGTCCGGCCCGCTGATTACCAACCATCTCCTTGCCGACGACGGTATCGTGCCGAATAACCCCGGCCTGCCGATGATCGTTTACGGGCAATGTCTCCAGTTCGGGGCTCTTGATCCCGACCATTTCGTCCAAAATCTGTTTCTCGAAAATGGTTGGGGAAAGTGTTGGATTGATGGCATCTTTCCTTTCCAACATTACCATTCGACGGCCCATGAAATATTAGGCATCAGCCGCGGCTGGGCCAAGGTTCAGTTCGGCGGCCCGAACGGCGGTATGGTGCTGACCGTCAGGGCAGGCGACGCGGTGCTGCTGCCGGCCGGCACGGGGCACTGCAACCTGGGAGCAAGCCGGGACCTTTCAGTGGTCGGCGCCTATCCGCCGGGCCAGGATTGTGATCTGCTGCGCGACAGGGAGTCGGACCGACTTCTCGCGCTCGAGAATATTCCACATGTGCCGTTGCCAGAAACAGATCCCGTTTTTGGAGCCGAAGGTCCGGTCAAGGAACATTGGTGCGTTTGAAAATCTGACGGCTCATGCAGGCGTGCCTTTGCGGCAACGGGGGCCGCTGGCGGAAACGGATATATGCCGTGCGCCCGGTGCCGCGCGCCTTTATCAATTCACAAATTAGCGAGCTTCGTCATTTGTCCTGGTCCTCACGATCTCGGCCAAGAAATCGCGAAAACGCGGCGGCCGGGCTTCGAGGAATGGGAGCGGGCGGCATATGTGGAGGGCTGCGATACCAATCCGCGCGGTGAGCGCGCCATTGACCAGCCCCTCGCCCAATCGCGCGGAAATTTTCGCGGTGAGTTTCTGGCCGATCATTTGCTGAATGAGATCGCTGGAAAGGGCCAGGCCGCCGGTAATCGTGAGATGGGAAACGACCATTCGCGCGATGCGCAGCAGTCCGACCATTCCCGGCCGTCCGCCATAGACCGTGGCGATCAGGCGAAGCAATCGGAGGTTTTCGAAGGCAACGAAACCGACGTCGATAAGTGCGGCCGGGCTGATCGCGGTTACCACGGAGACGCGTTTTGCCGATGCGGCGATGATGGATCTGGCCTCTCCGTCAAGCGGTGCGAGCAGTTCGCGCTCGGAAAGGACCAGGATCTCGCGGCCGTCGCGGATATCATGCTCATGCTCCGTGAGCCGGGCCATGGCCCAACGGAGCTGCGCGCGGCCCCCATAAAGCGATTTGAGCGCCGCGAGCACCGGAGCCGCCCCGGACCGGTCCGCCTGTTGGAGCGCGTGCCCGGCCATCCGGCGGATCTTGTTCATTCGCCTGATGCGCATCAGTCCGGCAATCTCACCGGCGGCGATCATCAGGGCGGCCAGAGCAGCTAGACCGAGAAGGGCGACCGCCGTCCAGCCGATCCAATCGTCGCGGCTGAAAAGGCCGCCGACAAACTGCGTTAGCCACAGCCCCGCGGCGAGCGAGAACAGACCTCCGAGAGCGGTCAGGAAAAGGGCGCCCCAGCGGGTGCGATGGCGGTGCGGTGTTTGCAATGCTTGGGAAACGAGGTCATCAGCCCGCCGGTCCTGTTCGCCTGAGGCAGGCGCGGTGATCCGCAGGTTGGGATCGTCGGTACGGAATACCGCCGGCGCGCGGCCGGCCTGCTTGTCCCTCTCTTCCTTGGATGTCATCTCAGGCGGTCTCCAAGCAGGAATTCCAAGGCGTGATCGAGCCGGATATGCGGTAACGCCGCCCCCGGACCAGGCCGGATGGCCACGGGCAGAGGTGGCGAAAAACGGGGAAATCTCACATTTTGGCGGGGCGGCTTGATGGCCGCTTTTCGACCAGCTTGAAGAGCGGCCTCCACATCGTCCGGAAGGTCGCCGGGAAATACCGCATATTCCTCCTTGCCATCAAAGAGTTTTCCACCTACACGCTCTCCCGGCAACGGCACGCCGACGATGCACGGCAATATATCGCTGTCTTCGTGGGCCTCCGCCTCTCGTGTCGCCCTGACGGCGGCAAGCGACAACGTTCCCACTTCCGCGCCACGAAAATCCGCATGGGTCTTCGCCTCCGCCATGATACGGCTCAGGATCGCGGTCAGCCTGTCATGGCTGGCATGGTGCACATGGTCCGCCTTGGTGGCCGCAAACAGGATCTTGTCGATTCGTGTCTGCCACGGGAGCGGCAGCCAAGGGTTTCTTCCCGGACGGAAGCAGTAAAAGATGTCGGTAAGGACGCGTTCAAGATCCTTGAGGGCCTCGGGAGCTTCGCTGAGCGCGGCGAGAGGATCGACGAGAACGATCTGCCTGTGCAAGCGGGCGAAATGGTCACGAAAGAACGGTTTGACGATATGCGTTTTATAGGCTTCGAAGCGCCGCGCCATCATCGCCCAAAGCGATCCGCGCGGCGCATGGCCGTGCTCGGGCAACACCAGGGGCGAATAGGTGAGGGCAGGAGAGCCAACAAGCTCTCCCGGCAGCAGAAATCGGCCGGGCGTGAGGATCGACGGCGAGGGATCGGTCTCACGGCATTTTGCGAGATAGTCCTTGTAGGCAGCCGCCGCTTTTCGGGCCTTTTGTTCGTCATGGTTCTGCCCCGCGTCAAACGCCCCGATCATCTTGAGCCAGCCGGCCGCGTGGCTGCGGCGCGCCGGTGATTGCGTGAGTTCCAGACACTCTTTTGACCAGACCTCGTAGGTATAATTCAGAAGCGGAAGGTCCAAAATCCATTCACCGGGATAATCCACGATGTCGATTGTTAATGCCGGCTGACTCAAGGCGCCTTTCAGCCAGCGCGCCGAATCATATTCGATCGTAAACCGGAGCTGGCTGACGCGCGTGGTGCTTTCCGGCCAGCGTGGCGGATCGCTTGTCAGCCTTTCGAGATTATCGTCATAGGCGAAACGGGGCACGGCGTCGTCCGGCTGCGGATCGAGATAGGCGCGCCTGATGCGGCCCTCGGACGCGGCGGAAAAAAACGGCAGGCGGCCGCCGGCGATAAGGTTATGGATGAGGGAGGTGATAAACACGGTCTTGCCGGACCCGGCGAGGCCTGTGACGCCAAGGCGAAGGGGAGGCCGGGCTATATCGCGCACGAACGCCGCCGCGCTGAGCGCGAGGCCGGCCGCATCGTACGTCAGTCTAGAAAATTGCAAACGGGCACCTCTTGCCCGGTTAATGTGGGGCAATTGAAAGGCGGCGGCAAGTCCCTGCCGCAAGTGTCTTCGCTGAATTGAGAGCGCCGGACGCCGGCCTTGACCGGCCGGGATTACATTAAAACCCCAGGCCTTGAAGGAGACGTCCGGATGCTTCCGCTGCGAACTGGCTGTCAGCCAGGGTGATGGCGATCAGCGCCAAATAAAGCGCACCGATGACCAACATGCCGCGAAGGAAATCCGTCATTTTCATCGTGCTTTTCCTACCAAGCCAAACGGATCATGCCGCATACAGCCTAGAAATCGGCGATTGAACGCCGGTTGAAGCCCCTGTTCATCTGCCGTTCAGGTTTTTCAGAGTGATCGCTTGCGCCTTTTCCGGCCGGTAAAAATTGCCGGCGCGCGGCATTTCTTGCCTTATTGCCGCCACATAGGAATTTCGCTTTTTGTCTAAGTCATTGATTTACACGCGAAAACATGTTGGCCCCTGATTTGCAAAACGTATTGCGGTCATTGATGTCGCGTTGCCTGAACGCATGTCGATGAGCGGGCTCTGAGCGGTGGCCGGGAGCTTTTCGGTTCCAAGGTCTCGCACGGCAACGGCGGTCTTGCTTATCGTCATAACAATCTAGCGGCGCATTGGATGAGGTGAAGAGAGGTTCAAATGGGTATATTCGGTGCGATGACGACAGCGATTACGGGCCTAAGGTCGCAATCGACGGCTCTTGAGCATATTTCCAACAATATCGCGAACTCGCAGACGATTGGCTACAAGAGGACGGAGACATCCTTCGTCGAGCTCGTTCCCGAAAGCCCGGCCAATAAGCAGGCGCTTGGCGTTGCGCAGGCTTTTTCGCGCCCGACCAATGGCGTGCAGGGCGACATCTCGAACAGCGACAGCGCGACGGCGATAGCGATCAATGGCGAGGGATATTTTATCGTTGGAGAGCAGACCGGCTTGGTGGATGGCTCGCCGACTTTCTCGAACGAATCCCTTTACACGAGGCGCGGCGACTTTGAGCTGGACAAGAATGGCTTTCTGGTCAATGGCTCGGGTTATTTCCTGAAGGGACTGCCGATAAATTCCGTGACCGGCAATCCCCAAGGCAGCGTGCCGGACGTCATCAGCATTTCAAGCGACTTTCTCGCCGCGCAAGCGACAACTTCGATCGATTATCGCGCCAATCTGGCGAGCTATCCTCTGACGGCGTCGGCCGATCCGGCAACGCCGCTCAGCGAAAGGCTGAATGTCGCCTCCTACGGTAACGATCCAACGACGAGCGGCACCGGCATCGTGACGGGCACGGACGCGGCGACCTTTGTCGATCAGTCGATCTCCGGCGGCGCGATCACGACTTACGACGCTCAGGGCCAGGCGACCAACGTTCAGTTCCGCTGGGCGAAGCTTGCCCCGCCGCCGGTCACGGGTAGCGTCAATATCAGCGGCGATCTTGACGCCGGCGGCGTCGGTTTGACGCCGGGCGATAAATTGACGCTCATGATCGGTAACGAAACCTTTACGATCGGGTTCAACAACACAGGAACGGCAGGAGCCGGAGAGGCCGCGGCCATCGATCTCGACGGCGTCGACAATGCCGATGGTGGCGGCGATGACGCCACGGGAGCGACCCTTGTCTCAACGATCAATACCCTGTTCGCCGGCACGCCGGCTTCGCTCAACGCCTCGAATCAGCTTGTCCTGAGTTCACCGAGCAACGCCTCTCTCGTCGTGACCGGAAGCGATGCGAGCGTACTCACCGATCTCGGGCTGGATGCCGTCGGCACAGGCTCGGCGACGACACGCACGGTGGCGTTTCCTGAAACCTGGAATCTTTTCTATCTGAGCGACAGCACGGCGACCGGCTCGACGACGGCCTGGCGCAATGCGGGAACGGACTATGTTTTTGGAAGCAATGGCCAGCTTAATCCGGCCATTGCAAACGTTACCCTGACGAACCTGACCGTGAACGGGACGAATCTCGGCAATGTGCGGATTGACCATGGGACCAATGGCATCACGCAATTCGCCGATTCAAATGGTATTGCCTCCGTTACCGAGCTCTCGCAGGACGGCTTTGCGGCGGGCGAACTGACGGATATTGCCATATCCGATGATGGCCGCGTCGTCGCAACCTACACAAACGGCCGCAATGTCGATCTGGCGCAGATCGTCCTGGCCGATTTTCAGGCCGACAGCTTCCTTGCCAAGGTCGACGGCGGCGCCTTCCGTGAAACCGACGCGTCCGGCGTTCCAATCCTGGGTTCGCAAGGAACGATCACCGGCAATGCGCTGGAATCGTCGAACACGGATATTGCCGACGAGTTTACAAAACTCATCGTCACACAACAGGCCTATGCGGCAAATACGCGGATTATCTCGACCAGCGACGAAATGATCCAGGAAGCGCTCAATATGGTCAGATAGGTGAGTTGAGGGGCCGGCCCGGCGGGGCGCGACGCCGGTCCATGAAGCGCCACCGCGCAACCGGGTGAATAGGATGGGACTCTCGCATGTCTTGAACGTTTCCAACACCGGGCTTCGAGCGACGCAGTCAAGCCTGGAGGTTGTGGCACGCAATATCGCCAATGCCGGCACGCCCGGCTATACGCGGAAATCTCTGGACCAGCGAAGCCTTGTGGCAGGCGCGCAGGGGTTCGGAGTTCTGACCGGCGATATTTCGCGCGAAATCGATGAATTCCTCCAAATTCAGCTCCGCAACGAGACATCCCGCTTTTCCGCGCTTGAAGTTCGCCAGCAATTCCTGGACCGCATTGATCAGTTCTTTGGAACGCCCGGAGAAGTCAACGCCCTCGATACGATTTTCAACGACTTTGCCAAATCCGTTCAGGAACTGGCGTCCTCGCCCGAGTCATTTACGGTGCGTGAGACAGTCGTTGGCGACGCCCAGGTCCTGGCGCAACGTTTGCGCAGCCTGAGCGCGGAAGTCCAGTCGCTGCGTCAGCTCGCCGAGGATTCGCTTGCCGACGCGGTTGCCGAAGTGAACGATGCCCTTCAACAACTCGGAAAACTGAACCAGCAGCTGGTCTCGGCGAGCGGCAATGCGTCGGCCGATATCCTCGATGAGCGGGACAAGGTTATCAACCGCGTTGCGGAGATGATCGATATCCGCGTGGAAGAGAATGAATTTGGAGCGGTCAGCATCTTCACCGGGGACGGAAACGCTCTTCTCCAAGGTATGCCCGTAACGATGGTATTCGACCAGCGCAGCGATATCGGCGCCCAGTCGCTCTACGATCTCGATCCGCAGCTGCGCAGCGTCGGGACGATCTCGATCGTCGACGATACCGGGTTCTCGATCGACCTCATTCGCAATGGCGCGCTGAAGTCGGGACGCATCGGAGCCCTCGTCGAGCTCCGCGACCGGACTCTTGCGGAAACGCAGGCACAGCTGGACGAACTCGCGCACGGGCTGGCCCTGTCGCTGTCAACGCGAACGGAGCAGGGCGTCGCGGCGACCGCGGGCGCGCAGGCCGGCTTCGATCTCGATACGACCGGTCTGCAGCAAGGCGATATCATTACCCTGCAGTATACGGACACGGCCACATCGACGCAAAAGACGGTCTCCATCATTCGCGTCGACGATCCGGCGCAGCTGCCGCTCGATGCAAGCGCCACACCCGATCCCAACGATACGGTGATCGGCGTCAGCTTCGCCGGCGGGATCGCCAGTGTCGCGGCGGCGCTCGACACCGCGCTCGGGGCGAATATCGGTGTCAGCACCACTGGCGGGAATGTGCTGCGTATTCTGGATGATGGTGCTCCGGGGCTGACGAATATCGACGCCTTGAGCGCCCGGATCACGTCAACGGCGCTCCAGGACGACGGCCTGCAACTGCCGCTGTTCATCGACGGCGGCAATTCGCCGACGGCTTATACGGCGAATTTCGAAGGCGGCCCCCAGAAGCTCGGATTTGCCGGACGGATCGGCGTCAACGGGCAGATCGCCGCCAACAATGAACTGCTCGTTCGCTATAATTCTTCCCCCGAGACCCCGATTGGTGCCCAGGAGCGTCCGGCGGAGCTGTTGGCCAGGCTTACCGAAACCGGCTTTTCATTTTCGCCGACGAGCGGAATCGGCGCGCCCTCAAGCCCGTTTATGGGAACGATAACGGCTTTCACGCAACGCATCGTGTCGTATCAGGCTGGGCAGGCCGATCGCGTCGTTTCTGAAAAAAGTTCGCAGGAATTGGTGATTACGGCACTGGCGGACCGCTTTGATAAGGCGACCGGCGTGGATGTGGATAGTGAGCTCGCCGATCTGATCACATTGCAGAACGCTTTCGCGGCAAATGCTCGTGTCATGCAGACCGTGAACGATCTGATGCAGATCCTGCTCAATGTTTAGAACACAGTGAGGTGCAAATGGCTCTGCCGCCGGTCAACTCCATATTCAATCTTAACCGAAGCATCAGCCAGGCGAGAAACCAGCTCACCGACCTGCAGCGCCAATTGTCCACGGGCAAGATATCCGCGACCTATGCCGGGCTTGGCACGGAGCGAACGCAGAGCCTCGCTTTTCGCGGTGAGCTTTCGCAGATTTCAGGTTACCGCAATACGATTTCCTTCGTGAATATCCGGCTTGCGGTACTGCAACAATCGCTTGGGCGCGTCAATGAAATCGCGGCGGAGACGCGCTCCGACACATTCGCCCTCGATTTTCTGCCGCAGGCGAATAATCAAACGAATTTACAAGCCATCGCCCATGGACGGTTTATCGAGATGGTCGACCTGCTGAATCAGGAGGCGGCCGGACGGCATCTCTTTGCCGGGCGGGAAACCGACAAAAACCCGGTCGTCTCCGGAGAAGATATCCTCAACGGTTCCGGGAGCAAGGCGGGTTTCCTGCAAATTGCCGACGAACGGCGCCAGGCCGACGTCGGCGCCAACGGCCTGGGCCGTCTTGATATTCCCGTTCCGGCAGCGGCGACGGTAAATATTACGGAGGATGCGGTTGGAAGCCCATTCGGTCTCAAGCTCAATACCGCGACCTCTGCGTTAACGGGTACGACGGTGACCGGGCCCGCGGGCGCGCCGCAGGACATCGCGTTAACCTTCACGGCCACCTTGCCGAATGACGGCGATACCATAAAGATAACATTCGACCTTCCGGATGGGACGCAGACAGATGTGACGTTGACGGCCCGTGCCGCGCCGCTTACCTTGCCTCAGCCCGGCGAGTTTGAGATCGGCGCGGATGAGAATGCGACGGCGGCGAATTTCCAGGCCGAACTTTTGAATGTCGTGCAAACAGCCGTGCAAACGGAGCTACGGGCTGCCTCTTTGCATGTGGCGGCGGACAATTTCTTTGACTTCGATACGACGACGCCTCCGCAGCGTGTCGACGGTCCGCCTTTCGACAGCGCCACGGCCTTAAAGGACGCAACGACGGCGGACACCGTCTTTTGGTACGAAGGCGAGCTGGCGACGGACCCGCCGCGCCAGAGCGCCACCGCCAAAATCGACGACAGCAATGTTGTCGGATACGGCGCGCGGGCTAATGAGCAAGCGCTGCGCACGGTCCTGAAAAAACTGGCGGTGATAAGCGCCGATACGTTTCCGCCCGCCGACACCAATGCGAAGGCGCGCTATCAGGCGATCAACACCCGCGCCGGGCAGGCGCTCGCCTTTCCCGCCGGAACACAATCGGTCGAAAACCTGATATCGGAATTCACGGTCATACAAGCGCGGCTTGACGACATGGATACCCGCCATAACTTGAATGAAAATATGGTTCTGGGCTTTGTGGAGGATATCGAGAACGCCGATATCTTTGAAGTCAGTGCGGAAATCCTTGCGGTTCAAAACCGCCTTGAAGCAAGTCTCGCCGTGACTTCTTCGCTCAGCCGGATCTCTTTGATCAACTTCCTATAACCGGACGGCACTAAGCAGGACGCGCGAGATCCACGGCCTTGCCAAAAGTGGGGACGCTCTACGAGAAGAGCATGCGCGGCAATGGCCGGGCTTCTCTGGTCCGGTCCCGTCCCGGCAGAGTCCCGCCGGCGGCGGTGGGGCAAGCGGCCGTGAGCCGCGGCGCATGCCGGTTTGATAGGCGCGACGATCAAGGAACGGATATTTCGAAGCGTCAGGCGGCGGACGCGTGCAGGCCGGCGGCGAGCTCGCGATTTATGTTGATGAGGGACGTCAACATTTCCGAGGTTATCGGGGAATTTTGCAGGACCATCGTATGATGCAGAACATAGGCCCCGAGGGATGCGATATTGTTTTTTACCTCGATCGGCATCGGGTTCTCGGCTTTGGCAATGGAGCTCACGAATACGGTCCAGAGTTTGCGGTTATAAAGCAATACCTGTTCAAGCCTTTCGTCCTTGCCGCTCCAATTATCTTTTATGGCCTGAAGCTGCGCAGCCGCTTTCAGCAATAGGGACGCCTCGAGGTCGCGAGGCGTTTGCGTGACTTTTCCGGTCTTGTTGTAGGCATCAGCCGCTTCCCGCATGGCTCATGAGCTCCTTTTCATAGGCGATTAGCGCCTTGGCGTCCTTTAGAGCTTTATAGAAGGAACCGGTTAATATGTTGTTATTGATACGTTTAATAAAGGGAGCGGTGCTCGGCGCGGCTTTGAGCACATCTTCCGCCAGCTCTTTATAAATCTTCGACTGCTCATCGATGTCCGTTGCCAGATACATGGTTTGAACCGCCAGATAGATTTTCTGGCAGGGGGCCGCCGCATCCTCGGGACGCAAAATATCGGGCTCTCTGAGGACCGGTGTGTCGCCTTCGACGCTGAAACGCGTCCGTTGGCCATCGTTTGTAATAAGCGCCTGGCCGATAATGATGCGTTCACCGGGTCTTAATTCGATCTTGAGCGGCATTTCAGTTTTTCCGTAGGCTAGAAAGATTTTGCGCTGGCTCCTACAGTGATTCCCCGGCGCAAAAAAGGCGGGACCGGAGTCCCGCCTTCAATCTCGTCAAGATCCGCCGCTGAATTAGAAGAGACGGAGAACCTGCTGATCGGCCTGAGAGGCCAAGGACAGAGCCACCGAAGAAAGCTGCTGCCGGGTCTGCAGAGCCAGCAGGTTGGCGCCTTCCTCGTTGAGATCCGCAAGGGTCAGATTGGCCGCGCCGGTTTCAAGGACGTTTGAAAGTTCCTTGGTGAACTGCTCGCGCGTTTCAACGATCGAGAGATTCGAACCGAAGGTCGAAGCCTGCGTCCTGAGCGTGCGGATCGCGGTGTCGAGCTCCACCAGCGTCGCATCGAGGCTGGTGTCGGTCTGGAACGCATCGGTCGCCGCGCGGTTGATACCGAGACCGCCCGAGTCGAAATCAACACCCTTGATGCTCAGCGTGCTCGTGCCGCCTTCGTTGAGGATAACCTTCAGATTATCGCTCTGAAGCAGATTGTTGCCGTTGAAGGAGGCGTCGCGGGCCAGCAGATCGATCTGATCGAGCAGTGTATTGAACTGGGTTTCGAATTCGGCTCGTTCAGTGCTGTCCGTCGTCACCGGCGCGGTTGCCCCGGGCGTAAGTCCGAATGCGGCGGCCGACCGTGCCGGCGTGCTGTCCGTTACGGTGATTGAGTCGGCGGTGTTCGTTGCAGTCACCGTAATCGCACCCGTCGTCGTATCGAGCGTTGCCGTGCCGCCTGAAAGGCTGCCAAGCTGTGCCGTCAATTCCGCCGTAGTGTTGACCTGGTTTGCGCCGGTACCGAACGTGATGGTCAGTGCCGAATTTGTTCCAACCTGAAGGGTCAGCGTATCGCCCTGTTGGACCGGTCCGCTAGCACCGTTGACGATGTTCGAGAACTCCCCTTCCGTCAAACCGAAGCGCGCCGCCGTACCCGTGCTGCCGCTGACGCGGATAGAGTCTGCCGGGTTGTTATTGGTAATGGAGATATTACCAATCGCCGCTCCGGATTCCGCGACAGAGAGTGAACCGCTCGAGATCGCATTCAACGTTGTGTTCAGCTCCCTCAGGGTGGAGACTTGGCCCGATCCGTTGCCGAAGGTGATCGTATTGGATTGCGAACCAATCTGGATCGTCAACGTGTCGCCCGTCGTCAGCCCATTGCCTGCCGACAGGAGATTGGTCGGTGACGCTGTCGAGACCAGGGGCGTACCGGCGTCAGCCGTCAGGCCTATGGCGATGAATACATCCGCGTTCGAAACCGTGAACTTAACGGCGCTGTCGGCGTCGTTCGTATCGGTCGTTGCAACGGTGATCTGGTTGGTGCCAGTCTCCGTGGCGGTTACGCCTGAAATGGCATTGACCTGCGAGATCAGGTCTGCCTTGGTCTGAACGTTGCCAGCTGCCGTGCCGAACGTCAGCGTTGTCGTTGCGCCACTGCCGAGCTGTACTTGAAGTGTGCGGCCGGCATTCACCAGATCGTCAAGCGCGGTGTTCTTGCTGAACAACCGGTTGGTTGTGTCCGCGCCGATGCCCACTGCACCGAATCCGAGCTCAGCGGTAACCGTGCCTTGGGCACCGTCTTGGATGCGCAATGTATCGTCGGATGCCTGCGCGGTGATCTCGATCACGCCGTCAGTTGCGGTTGCGGTAACGCCGGTAAAATCGGCATCGTTGATCGCGGCGACAAAGGCGTCGAGATCCTGGTCAATACCGATTGTAAAATCGTTGCCTGTCACGTTGGCAACCGTATTTGCGTCAAACGTGATCGTATGCGCTGTGGTACCGTTGGTGATCACCAGCGAGTCGCCGACTGAAACACCGAATGTTGAAAGCGCATCGGTGTCATCACCGATGTCGGCGCCGGTTGCAACGGCGTTGGCTGCATCGGCACCAAGGTTGCCCGTGCCCTGCACGGATGCGGAGGCGTCGGCGTTTGTTGCCGTGCCGCCGTTGCCGGTTATCGTGGTCAGAGCTTGCGGGTTGAAATTCGCTGTTGCCGCGCCAACCACTTGGCTCGTCGTGGTACGGCCGGTGGTCTGCAGCGCTTGACGTACTGTCGCTTGGGCCTGCTCGACGAGGTCGCTCAACGCGCTAATGCCCGCGTCCGCCGCTTCCAGCGTCTGGATGCCGAGCCCGACAGAGTCCAGCAGGCGGTTGAGGTCGCTGGCGCGACTGTCCAGAGCCGACGCGGTGAAGAACGCTGTCGGGTCGTCAAGAGCGGAGTTAACTTTGTTGCCTGTGGCCAAACGCTCCTGCGTTCTGCCCAGTAGGTCTGCCGTGTTCTGCAAAGACAGAAGGTTGTTTCGCACAGCAGACGTGAGAGTAATGTCAGCCATAGTCAGTTGGTCCTTTTCTAAGGTTCTCTGAGTTGAGCGCCCCCTACTGGAGCAAACTGCAGTAGCGTATAGTCTAAGACAGCGGCGCTAATGCTTGGTTAACGTCGCGAAAATACGTCGAACGGCCGGTCCTTTGCGGTGCGCGAACACGCAGCTCCGGACCCGGCCGCCTGCGCTTTTCGAAACGTGAGCAGGAAATAGGCAGGCATATGCGAAAATGAGGTTAACGCCGCTGGGCTGCAAAAAATTATGGTTATGAATTGCCTTGGCTTTGTCCCGATATCGGCCGAAAAGCCGGGACGCCGATGTTATCCCGCCTAAAAGTTAGGTCTTTGTTTACCTGTCTTAACGGTCATCAATAAAGATTAATCAAAGGTTGCCGGCGGTCTGTTCATGGCTTTCATGCGCTATCGCGAATTCCGCGGACGTCAAAGTGTCGTGTCAACCGCTATCGCGCCGGAATGACGTTTGTCCCCCGTGCCAACGCCGGCGTCGCGTCCATAAACTTCCGGCCCGTTTTGCGATTTATGAACTTTCGACGCGATGGTCTGCAGGAGTTGTTCGGACACGGCTCGAACGGCGCTCAGGGCGTTCTGGTTGGCCGCAAGGGATTTATGGAAATGGATTTGTTGGGCTTTCAGGTCGCCGATCTTGTCGATTGCGGCCATTTTGATGAATTCGGAATTCTCTCTCAGCAATGCGAGGTCGCGGTGCAGCGCCACGGAAAGAGACTGCTTGCGGACGTGAACGGCGGTCAGATCCTTGACGTTCGCTTTTCTCAGCAGGCCGGTCTCCCGCTCCAGCACGGCGATCAGATCGGCCGTTGTTTCCATGAGACGGTCGCAGAGGCCTAGTGCTTCCTCGGCCGTTTCGATGCGTGGGGGCGTATCGGCTTGGTTCTTGGGCTGGGCATGTTGTGTCATCTTGATTGACCCTCCTGTGCCGCCAGGATTTCTTGATATATGTGATCAGCAATTCCGATGCCGCCGGAACGCGACATTTCCGAAGCGTATTCGCCGATGAGTACGGACCGGTAGACTTCTTCCGAATGCCCGCCGCCGAACGGCGGTTCGGCCTTAAGGCCGGCAAACATGCTTTGCAGCATGGTTGCCAGGAACACGGCTTCGAATTCCTTCGCCGCGTTGCGGGCCGCTTCCTTGTTCACCCCATTGCCGGCGTAACCACCTTTGGCGATGATGGCGCGCGCCTCGGCACCGAGGGAGGCGGCCGGGATCGCTGTCGCGTTCACATTCATCACATGACCTCGATTTCCGCTTGCAGCGCGCCCGCGGCCTTCACGGCTTGCAGAATCGGGATCATGTCGCGGGGACCGATACCGAGAGCGTTCAGGCCATCGACGAGATTTCTGAGCGTGACCGATTTTTGAATGACGGCGAGCTTGCGTTTGCCATCGCTTTCGACACTCACCTGGGTGCGCGGAACGACGACCGTTTCGGCATTTTCCGCGAATGGACTTGGCTGGCTGACTTGCGGCGTTTCCGTCA
>CAYWBS010000009.1:0-17963 GCA_964456215.1 uncultured Hyphomicrobiaceae bacterium | reverse complement strand
GACGAACCGGCCGCCTCTCGACTTGGTGTCATGCCAGCGATCCTGCCACTGGCCGTTAACGAGAAGCCCCATGTGTTTCTCCGGCCAAAATGTGTGACAAACCGGCATTGACGAAGTTGACCCGTGCCAATGAAGCAGCGTTTCTGGCCATGCCGGGGATCTTACCTGACAGACAATCGATTGACTGCACGCGCTGCTCTAACGGTTCAGCGGAAACCACATGCGCGTTAGCCGCGTAGAAGCAATCTTCATGACTTCAACGAGAGACGACGTTACATGAGATGAGCACCGAACCTCCGGCACCCTGACGACACTGCCGCCATGGGAGTCCGCAAACTCGCGCTTTGCCCTGTTGATTTCCTTGAGCCTTTCGCGGAGCTCCAGCTCATATGCGATAAGATGGCCTGCGTGCATAGAGCGATCATACGCTCTTTGCGGCTGACAAGGAAGGAACAATTGGGCACGCACCGCTGCCCGTGTACCCTGCGCGGGAAAACCTCATTATCGGAAGCGAAAGTGGCCGTTGATGAGGGCGACGCCGACTAAGACAGCAGCCAATCCAAAACCCATCGTCCAACTCACGCCCTCGCCGAGAAAGAGGACGCCGAGAAGGACGCTGACCGCAATGCGCAGATAGGCCTGGCTCGCCACGCCCATAGAGCCGATCGTCCTGATCAGGCGAAAATAGATCAACAGCGCGGATGCGGTGGAAAAGACAGCGAGTGCGGCCGTAGCACCAAACGAAATCCATGATGGCGCAAGCGTCCATGGCCGATCGATTATCAGGCTGGCCGGTACGAGTACAATCGCCGCCCAAATCATCGTCGACGCCGCAGTGACCGATGGCGGCATGGCGACAAACCGTTTTCCGTTTATTGCGGCGAGCCCGTACAATGCGGCACCGCTCAACACGGCCAGTTGTGCCGTAATATCCTCGCCAAGGCTCTCCAGAGTGTTCGCGCCGATTATCATAACGACACCGCCGAAGCCAAGCAGCGCGCCTAAGACTTTGCCCCAATTCAAATATTCATGACGCGTCCACGCCACCGTGATGAAAACCACGAATATCGGCGACGTGGAATTCAAAATACCTGCCAGGGCGCTATCAACAAACTGCTGTCCCCAAGCAAGCACAATCCAGGCGCCGATGCTGTTGAGGAACGACTGAACCAACAGCGACAGCCACTGCCTTGGCTCAACGGGAAAACGAAGCCCCTGGACAACCACGACACACGTCAATAGCGTGGCGGCAATAGTTACGCGAATGGCGATCAGCGTAAATGGCGGTATGGTCTCAAGGCCAACTTTGATGAACAGATATGACGATCCCCACAAGAGGGCCAGCAGGAACAGCAATGCCAGCTCCAAATACCGGTTTGCAGGCCATTTTTCTGTCATTTGATTTTTCGAGTTCTGAGCCATCAGGGGATCTATGGACGCTGCCGGGCGATTTGCGTCTACAGAGACCACAAGTAAAAGACGCTTGTCCACATTATATATTTCGGCTACCATCGAAATATGAAAGACAGTCCTTACATCGCCGAAAGCGCGGCGTTGATCGGCGATCCGGCGCGGGCCGGAATGCTCTCGGCGCTGATGGATGGCCGGGCGCGGACCGCCACGGAACTCTCCCAGATAGCCGGCGTCACCGCCCAGACCGCCAGCGGTCATCTGGCGAAACTACGGGATGGCAAGCTGGTGGCTGTCGAAAGTCAGGGCCGGCATCGCTATTATCGTCTGGCAAGCAAGAAGGTCGCAGAGGCCCTGGAAGCGCTGATGGGGCTCTCACGGGATGGGGCGCCGCGCCACCGCCCGCCCGGACCGCGGGACGCTCAAATGCGTTTCGCGCGCACCTGCTACGATCATTTGGCGGGGCGGCTTGGTGTTGCGGTCGCGGACAGGTTCATGGAACTCGGCTATTTGACCGAATCCGGCAAGGACTTTTCGGTAACCAAAAAGGGCGGGATCGCGTTCTCCCGGTTCGGCCTGGATATTGCGGGCTTAAAACGCCGCAAAAGATTGTTCGCCCGCCGCTGCCTCGACTGGAGCGAGCGGCGCGGTCATTTGGGTGGCGCACTCGGCGCGGCATTCCTGCAAAAATGTGAGGACGCCGGCTGGATCAAGAGACTACAGGATACCAGGGCCGTCAGCCTGACACCGGCCGGCGCAAGAGCTTTCGCGAATGAGTTCGACTTGAAGGCGGATATGTTTGACGATCATGGCTACTGACGGTCTTGCCTTCACGGGTAATCAATGCGTTCGTGACGTTTCCCCGAAGTTTTGGAAATCCGGCCGCGCCTGGATTGTCTTTGCCTGCCTTTTCCTCTCGTCTTATCCGGCTCCGGCGGTCGAAGTTGCCGGACTTTACCGGGCGGAAACGATCGTAACGGGGACCGGGGAGCCCGAGCGAACGCGGGGTCTTCGCATCGGTTTGGGCGATGTCATCGTCAAGGTTACGGGGGATACCCGCCTGCGGAATTCACCCGTCATTGCCCCGCTTCTTGCCGATCCGCGCAAATTTGTGGCCGACTTTGAATATGAGGACCGGAAGAAGGGAATTCCGATTCACGATGAACAAGGCACGCGGGATCGGTCGCATTACCTGCGGATTGTCTTTAAGGCCGCCGAGATCGACCGGGCGATCAGTGAGCTGGGGCTGCGCATTTGGCCAAGCAGCCGCCCATTGATCGCTGTATGGCTTTTGGTCCGCCCGGCGAACGAGCCATATGTCCTGCGCGCCGCGGGTCCGCGAGGATATGGGCAGCGCTCCGTCTTAGAGGCCGCGTCGAGGCGGTTCGGGATTCCGATGAGGCTTCCGCCGGCCGATGGCGATTGGGGCGCTATCACAATCGCCGACGTGGCATCTCAAAATATCGACAAAATCCGGAAGGTTGTCGCTGGAACGGACGCGGAAGCCCAATTGCTGGGTCAATTGACACTCGGTCCCAAAGACTATTGGGACATTAGTTGGACGCTCTACTGGAATACCGTCCCAAAAAGCTGGAGTCACAAAAACGTAACATTTGACGTCGCTCTCAAAGATGGCTTACAGCACTCGGCGCCTATTCTCTCGAATAACGTCAAATGAGAGCTGCATTTTTTCGCCCGGGGACGCGACGTCGGCGCGGACGTTTCGTTGTCCCGCAAACCCATATATTGCACGCCCCGCAAGATCGCTTCGTAGCCAGCGCCGGACGGTTTAGGCAATTCGATCCGTATCAAAGCTTTGAAAAGAGTTCTCGCGAATGACCGTTGACGCGGTAACGATCAGGCTGGCAAAGCCGGAAGACAAACTCAAGATTGACGCGCTCCATGCAGCGGTGTTTGGCCCGGGCCGCTTTACCCGGACCGCATACCGGATCCGCGAAGCCAGCTTCCAAGATCCAGGATTCGCCTGGGTAGCCCTTGCCGGCGGCACGCTTGCGGGATCTGTCCTGCTGACGCCTATCGAAATCGGCGCCGCCGCCGGCGCATTTCTTTTGGGGCCCCTTATGATTGCTCCTGAATATTCGGGGTTGGGCTTCGGCCGAAGGCTGATCGCCACCGCTCTCGAAGCCGCTCGCGCCGATGGTGCTGCGCTGGTCCTTCTCGTCGGCAACCTGGATTATTACGGGTCGTCAGGCTTTCAGCCGGTTCCGCCCGGGCAAATCCGAATGCCCGGGCCTGTAGATCCGGCACGCCTTTTAGCTTACGAATTGGCGGCCGGAAGCCTGAAGCGATTTCAGGGGCTGATGCGAGCGGCGCGCCGAAGCGGCCGATGACCGGACTCACATTTCAAATTTATCCGATATATGTTTTGCGTCACGCACCTCTCCTAAGACATATTTCATCTTCCTGACGCGGTGCCGAGCCATCCCCAATCTCCCCGGGCACACGCCTCGTCATGTGACTCAGGCCCGCGCCTCCTCGACGCATATCCCGAATTATTGCTGGACTCGCAGCTGTCTTGGCGGCAGTTCATTGGGCAAAAGGTGACGGAAGGCAGGAGATGGAGAAGTCCGAGGTTTTGGCCCGGGAGATTAAAGCCCTGGCCTTCGATCAATATGGCACGATCGTCGACATGCAAAAGGGCCTTGCCGAAGCCGTGACCCCTTTTCTTAAGGACAAGGGCTGGGATGGCGAAGCGCACCGGTTCGTTACCTGGTGGCGGCGCACGCATTTCGAGAATTCGATGATCGACGCCCTGTGCGATCGCGGCCATACACCCTACCGTGAGATCGGTCACCGCGCCGTATCCTACGTTTTGGACCGCTGCGCCATATCCTATACCCACGATGAGGTCCGCTGGCTCGTCGGCGAGATCGAGAAGCTCAAGCCATTCCCGGACGTGATTGCCGCGCTCACGCGGCTGAAATCCAAATATGCGCTGGCGATCCTTTCGAACGGCGACCGCGATATGCTAAAGGCGGCGGGGCCGCATATCGGCTTCGACTTCGACTTTGTGATTTCGGTTCAGGAGGCCGGCACTTTCAAGCCTCATTGGAGGACCTATGCAAAGGCGGAAGAGATTATCGGCGCGGACCGCTCGAACATCCTGTTCGTGGCCAATCACGCCTTTGACTGTATCGGCGCGAAGGCTTATGGCATGAGGACGGCGTTCATCGACCGGCGCAAACGTCCATTCGGAGAAACGCCGCATCGGCCGGATTTGATCGCGGCGAATTTTACCGAACTCGCGGATTTCATAGTTTGACGTCGTTTGCAGGTTAACACATGAAAGGTAGTGGCTGACATGGCGGGCAACGGGACGGCGTGGTGGCGGGATATTTACGCCGCGCTGAAGAAATATGACATACGCCAGGTCGCCTATGTGCCCGACGCCGGCCACGCGGAACTTATCACCGCCTGCCGGCGGGATAACGACATGGCCGCCATCGTGCTTACCTCCGAGGAAGAAGGCGTGGCGCTGCTTTCAGGGGCGTGGCTTGGCGGCCAGCGCGGCGTATTGCTGATGCAGTCATCGGGAGTCGGCAATTGCATCAACATGCTGTTCTTGGTTCAAACCTGCCGTTTTCCTTTCGCCACCTTCGTCACCATGCGCGGTCAATGGCATGAGTTCAACCCGTGGCAGAACCCAATGGGAAAAGCAACCGAACCCGTATTGGATGCCGCCGGATGCCTCGTCGAAACCGTGGACGATCCGGCAGATGTCGGCGCCCAGGCGGACGCGACTTTGCACCGCGCCTTTGTCGGCGGCCACGCCGCGGCGCTACTCCTTCATCAGCGGCTCGTGCCGGTAAAAACTTTTGGAAAGTAAGGGATCGAAAGTTGTCGGAAGTCATCACCGAATTCAAGAGGGCCGAGAATTTCCCGCTGCGCCGGCGCGACGTCGCGGCGCGACTTGCGAAGGCGGGGGGCGACAGGCTCTTGATCGTGACCGGATTGGGCTCCACCAACTGGGACTTCACCGCCGCCGGCGACCGCGAGCTGACCTTTCCGCTTTGGGGCGCGATGGGAGGGGCGGTGCCGATGGCGCTTGGACTTGCGCTCGCCCAGCCGGATCGCCGTGTCCTCGTCGCCACCGGCGATGGGGAAATGCTGATGGGTCTCGGCAGTCTGGCGACGGTCGCCATTCAGGCGCCCCGCAATCTGGCGATAGCCGTGTTTGACAACGAACGCTATGGGGAAACGGGAATGCAGCCGACAGCCACGGCGCAGATTGCCGATCTCGCCCGGACCGCCCAAGGTTGCGGCATAGAAACCTCCGGCACCGTTCGGACCGAAGACGAACTCCGTCACGCGATCCCCTGCCTTTTCGAAAAAGCCGGACCCGTCTTCTATGTGATAAAAGTCAGGGCGGAACCCCTCGACTTCGTGTTGCCGCCGAAAGATGGCGCTTATCTGAAAGACCGGTTTCGCAAGGCGCTCCTTGGAAATGCCGGCATCGTCTAAGACAAACAACAATATTTAGGGAGGATTTCATGAACGTTGTTGAAGCAGCCAGCCTTGAAAAGCTCAGCATGTATATCGGCGGCGAATGGACCGGCCCGGCCTCCGGAGACTATTTCGAGTCCTTTAACCCCTTTACCGGCAAGCCCTGGTCGCTCGTGCCGCGCGGCAATGCCGAGGATGCAAACCGCGCCGTGGCCGCCGCGAAAAAGGCCTTTACGTCCGGCGAATGGCCGACCCTCAACGCAACGCAACGCGGCCATTTACTGCGTAAGCTCGGCGACCTAATCGCCCGTGACGCCGAGCGCCTCGCCGAAATCGAAGTGAAGGACAATGGCAAGCTCATCGCCGAGATGGGCATGCAGCTCAAATATGCGCCGCAATGGTATTATTATTTCGCCGGCCTCGCCGACAAGATCGAAGGCGCCGTGCTGCCCATCGACAAACCCGAAACCTTTACCTATACCCGCCACGAGCCGCTCGGCGTCGTGGCCATGATCATCCCGTGGAATTCGCCCCTGCTGCTTACGGCGTGGAAGCTGGCCCCGGCGCTTGCGGCCGGCAACACCGCGATCATCAAGCCGTCGGAGTTTACATCCGCCTCGGCGCTCGCCTTCGTCAAGCTTGTCGAGGAGGCGGGCTTTCCTCCGGGCGTCGTCAATGTCGTCACCGGCTTTGGCGCGGAAGCGGGCGAGCCGCTGGTGATCCATGAGGATGTGGCCAAGGTGGCCTTTACCGGCGGCGTCAAGAGCGGCACCCATGTCTATCAGCGCGCCGCCGAAACCCTGAAGAAAGTCAGCCTGGAACTGGGCGGCAAGTCGCCGAATATCGTCTTTGCCGACTGCAACATGGAAAACGCCGTCAAGGGCGCCATTTCGGGGATCTTTGCCGCCACGGGGCAGACCTGCATCGCCGGCTCGCGGCTCCTGGTCGAGAAATCCATCCACAACGAATTCGTCGACAAGCTCATAACCTTCGCCAAGACCGCGCAGATGGGCAACCCGATGTCCCTGGACACCCAGGTCGGGCCGGTAACGACAATGCCGCAATATGAGAAGATCCTGAGCTATCTGGATGTTGCCAAGGAGGATGGCGCCGAATGCGTGCTCGGCGGGACGAAGGCCGAGCGCCCGGAATGCGGCGATGGCTGGTTCGTGGAGCCGACGATCTACACCGGCGTCAACAACAAAATGCGCATCGCCCAGGAGGAGGTGTTCGGTCCGGTGCTCTCGGTGATCCCGTTTGAGGATGACGACGAAGCCATCGAGATCGCCAATGACGTGGTCTACGGGCTCGCCGCCGGCGTCTGGACCAGCTCCATTCCCCGCGCGATAGAGCTTCCCAAACGCATCCAGGCCGGCACCGTCTGGGTCAACACCTACCGCGCCGTGAGCTATGTCGCGCCCTTTGGCGGCTACAAGCGGTCGGGCCTCGGACGCGAAAGCGGTCAGGACGCCATAAACGAATATATGCAGACGAAAACCGTATGGATCTCCACCGCGTCGGAGACACCAAACCCCTTCGTCATGCGCTAATGCATAGTTCGAGGACGTTTCCTATATTTCATTCCCCGGTTCCGGCTTGACCAAAAAACTCTTGCAGCGGAACGCCGGACCGGGGCCAAAAAGGCTGAGATCATTCAATGCCAATACCGGAGAGACACGCGCCGACCATGGAGATTTCAGAGCGCTTTCAGGTCCTGCACGAATTCGTCAAGCCGGCGAGGGCCAATCTTGCGCCGGAGGTTTGGGACTATCTGATGGGCGGCGCCGAAACGGAAACGACATATAGGCGCAACCGTCAGGCGCTGGACTCGCTCGGCTTTCGCCGGCGCGTTCTTCGTAACGTCGAAAATATCGATACCGGCGCGACACTTTTGGGGCAGAAGCTGCGCCTGCCGGTCGTGCTGGCGCCAATCGGATCGTTTCAGGACATCGTCCCCGACGGCGGGGTCACGCCGACGCGCGCGGCGGCGCGATATGGCGCGATCCATATGTTGAGCTCATCGTGCAAGCCCACCCTCGAAGACGTCGCCCGGTCGGTCGACTATCCGAAAATATTTCAGCTCTACATTCGCGGCGACCGGGCCTGGGTCGACGACATGATCTCCCGAGCCGTCGCCAGCGGTTACGTCGCGCTCTGCCTGACCATCGATCTCGATTATTATGGCCGCCGCGAACGGGATATCGCCAAGCGCCACCTGCCGACGGCGCGGCAGGCAAAGACCGGCGACGAATTCCAAGCCCGGTTCACGTGGAAAGACGTTCAGCGCATCCGCTCGCAATATGATATCCCTCTGATCCTCAAGGGAATCTCGTCGCCCGAAGACGCGGTGATGGCCATCGAGCATGGCGTAAACGGTGTCTATGTCTCGAACCATGGCGGCCGCCAGCTGGATCATGATCAAGGCGCCATGGCCTCATTGCCCGAAATCGTGGATGCGGTCGACGGCCGCGCGGAAATCATCATCGATGGCGGTTTTATGCGCGGCACAGATATCGTAAAGGCGGTGGCGGCGGGCGCCGGTGTCGTCGGCATCGGCCGGCTGCAGGGCCTGGCCGCCGCGGCCGCGGGAGAAGACGGCATCGTGCGCATGCTCGAACTTTTGGAAGACGAGGTGCGCCGCTGTCTCGGCCTGCTCGGCGTCACCTCTTTCGCCGAACTTGACCGCGGCTTTCTCCAGGACGCACCTCCATTGACGGCCCCGTCGCCCTTCAGCGCCTTTCCGCTTCTGGATGACGGTTATTAGGACGAGGTCTACAAGGTCCCCGTCGCGTCGGGACAATTCGTACTCCATGACCAACAGAGGATCGGAACAGATATGAGTTTGTAACATTTGCTGGAAACCCGGCTTGAGGCCAATGGTCCGATCGGAGTAGGTCTGATCGGCGCCGGCAAATTCGGCTCCATGTTTCTCGCGCAAATTCCTTCGAGCACCGGCATTTCCGTCAACGCCATTGCCGATCTCAGGCCCGCCGTGGCGCAGCAGAACTGTCGGAACGTCGGCTGGCCCGAGGAATTGGTAGCGCAAACGGACTTTATTGAAGATGGCGCGGCTCTTGCCGCACGGGACGATATAGAAGTCATCATCGATGCCACCGGCGCGCCGCTTGCCGGCATCGCCCACGCCCGCACCGCGATTGCTAATGGCAAGCATATCGTCATGGTGAATGTCGAGGCGGACGCTCTTGCAGGGCCCCTGCTGGCGCGGGAGGCCGGGAAGGCCGGCACGGTTTATTCCATGGCCTATGGCGATCAGCCGGCGCTTGTCGCGGAGCTGATCGACTGGGCCCGCGGCTGCGGCTTTGCCGTCGTCGCGGCCGGCAAGGGGACGCAATATCTGCCGTCTTTCCATGCCTCGACCCCGGACACAGTCTGGCCCAACTACGGAATGGATGCGAAAGACGCCGAGGCCGCCGGATTGAACCCGCAGATGTTCAATTCCTTTATCGACGGAACGAAATCAGCGATTGAGATGGCGGCCATCGCCAATAGCAGCGGTCTGAAGCCGCCATCCAACGGCCTCGCCTTTCCGCCATGTGGCGTCGGTGACCTGCCGGTCGTTCTTCGCCCCCACAACGAAGGCGGCATATTGGAACATAAGGGGCAGGTCGAAGTCGTCTCCTGCCTCAACAGGGACGGCACCGAGGTCCCCGACCATCTTCGCTGGGGCGTCTATGTCGTCTTCGAGGCGCCGGGAGCCTACACGGAAGCCTGCTTCAGGCAATATGGCGTGCGAACCGACCCGTCCGGCCGCTACACGGCGTTGCATCGGCCGTTCCACCTGATCGGCCTGGAACTCAATATCTCTATTCTGTCCGCGGCGTTGCGGGGCGAAGCCACCGGCAGCGCGCGCGGCTTTACCGGTGACGTCGCATCCGTCGCCAAGCGTCCCCTGATGGCCGGCGACATGCTCGACGGCGAGGGCGGCTTCACGGTTTGGGGAAAGCTCATCCCGGCCGAGACGAGCCTCGAAATCGGCGCGCTTCCGATTGGCCTCGCCCATAATGTCAAATTGGTGAAAGACGTTGGCGAGGGAGAGATCGTGCGCTGGAGCGATACCGCTCTCACGGCCGAAAATGACGCCGTGAAGACGCGAAAAGCCATGGAAGCGGCCTTTGCGTAGTCGTTGGGTTGTTCCGAGTTTTTGGGGGCTCGACCGCTTTCCATCGCTTGCTGTCGAGCCTCGACTAACCGGGGCCAGATAGACCTCGATCCTTGGCGCTTATGTACACGCTTTATCATATGCAAGAGTCCGGCAACTGCTACAAGCAGCGCCTCCTCATGGCGCAGCTCGGAACACCGTTCCACGTCGTCGACGTTGACGTCCTTGGAGGCGAGACCCGATCGGCTTCTTTTTTGGAGAAAAATCCGAACGGCCGTGTTCCTTTGTTGGAACTCGAAAACGGCCAGTTCCTGCCAGAATCCAATGCCGTTCTTTTTTATCTGGCCGACGGCTCGGCCTATCTGCCAGAGGAACGGTTGCAGAGGGCGCGTGTCTTGCAGTGGATGTTTTTCGAGCAATATAGCCACGAGCCCTATATTGCCGTGGCGCGGTTCTGGCGGGTTTTCTCCAAGGATGGCGGCGCGGCAAAAGAGAACCGTTTCCCGGAATGGATTGAGCGCGGCAATCAGGCCCTCGCGGTAATGGATCGCCACTTGGAGAACAACACCTATTTTGCCGGCAATGAATACTCGATCGCGGACATCGCCCTTTATGCCTATACCCATTTGGCCCATGAAGGCGGGTTTGACCTGGCGCCCTATCCGAGGGTTTCGGCGTGGCTCGACCGCGTCGCCGCAGAGCCACGGCACGTCACAATGGATTGGCGACCCTGACGCTTATATACCGTGCGCCGCGCTCTCTAATCATCAATCAAACGATGACCCGACAAGATCCGTGCGTCTTGCTGACACAAAACCGGCGTCAGTGCCCGAGTCCGCTATAGTGGATCGCTGATATTCAGGACAATCTTCTGATTAATGGCCAGTTTTTGCAGAAACCAGCAGTCCGGATTTTCATGGTCCTGGCAGACAAGCCGCACGGCAGCGACATAAGTGTTCAGCGTCTGCCGATTGGTGGAATAGCCGCCGGTCACGGCCCAATAGTTCTCCTCCGGTTGCGGAAAGATGGCAGCAATGTCAAATCTGATGCCGGAAAATATCTGTTTCTTTTTGAGGAGATACAGATAAACAAAATGCTGGGCCATGAGGACGACCAACGGATCGACATCCTCTGATTCCACCGCGGCGCGGCTACCTCTCATTGGCAGAACAATGGTAATCGCCAGCAGCAAGGAAATAAGCGTCTTCATTTTTGTCCCCCGCGAAAGACCTTCCAGGCAAAGAGTCCAGTCGATTGCCCTCACGCATTCGCACGGGTCCAGATGCGGCCGGACAGCAAAGCTGCGACCGTTTAGTACTTGATCCCTCCCTGTGTGATCGGTTTTAAGCCCCGTTGGATGGCCGAAATCTGGACGGCGAATGAGCCGGATGAAATACGAGCTCGAATTAGGGCAACAAAAAGTACAACTGATTCGCCTCCTGATACCAAGGCCAACGGGCGGAAAAACCGGCCGCCATACGCTCTTTCCGGGAAAAATCAGGCGAGTTTTTGATGATTAGGCAACATAGTTGCGTATATGCCACGGACAGACGCCGCGCCTTCCCGCTTCGGCGCCAACATGTGGCGCGCATATCTGCAGGACCGCCTGCCGGGTTTCTCAGGCCCTTGTCAAAATTGAAAGAAGCCCAAAGAGAAAGACGGGACCGCGCAAGCGCCATCCCGCCTCCCTGTGATCGAAACTTTGATTTAGAACCGAAATTCTTCCTCTCCGTGACGACCGAGTTTAATTTGCATCAGGGTCCGGCCGGCCTCCAGTGCTATTTTTGGTTTTCCACGACTTCCGTGACTTATCCACAGCTCCACCCGTGCAGTGAAGATTTTGCTATGAATTTTGCAAACGAATTTGGTCGGTATTTGCTCAAGTCACCTATCGCCGGAAACCGTATTCCAGAACAAAGTAAGTTGGACCGAGATCCGCGAGGGGTCCTCGGAGTTTGTCGAGCTCTTCGGCGGGTCCGTGGATCTCGAGGCGGGTCAAGTCGGCAATCTTCAGGGTCTCCTCGAGGAGCGGGCCGACATTCTCCAAATGCGCCAGCAAACCTTCGGCATCGGCGTATCCTTCCCGGCAATGGGCCTCATCACCGTTGAAGCTGAAACCGTAATGCAGGCATTTCGGCTCCGAGGACGTCAGCTCGACAAATTTTCCACAGCCTGCCTTGAACGCGTCGAGTTTGCCCTCGTGAACCTTGAAATAAGGAACCAGCGTGCAGCACGTATCGCGGTTGGTCATTCATCTCCTCCCAGGCTTGAATGCAATTGTCCGACGGGTCGGCGGCGCTTGGCCGTCGGCAAGGTCTTCGCAAACAGGTTACGTCAGGAGGAGCGAATCCGAAAGCCGTTGCGCAGGGAAAACCGTGACGGCCCGTATGCAATTCTGCAAATTGCCGATTGGCGGCTCAGCAAGATACCACAGCAATATCCCGGCAGGAACCTGCGTCAGAAGCGGCGTATCGGCGCTGAAATGGCTTGCTCGACGAGGTCGAGATTGGCCCGCGCGATTTCCGCGAATGATTCCTCGCTATCGGCCATCGCCAGATCGAAAGCCTCCAAATAGGCCGAACGCGCTTCTCGCAAGCGCCCGGCATCATTTTCCGCATATGCCAGATCGCAGAGGGCGTTGCCGAGATCATTGAGCATCATCGTCCGCTCGCGCGCCGGCGCGGCGGCGGGCTTGTGACCATTGAGCGCCTTGCGCCAGGCCTTGACGGCACCTTCGAGCGCCGGCGTGCCTCCCTGTTTCGCGCCAGAGAGCTTGAGTGCCGTCCCGAGCTCGTCCTGAATCGCCGTCCAGATGTGCGGCATTTCAGTGCGATCGAAAACGGACAGCGCCTCGCGATAGGCGCCGGCCGCCTCGCCGGCGGCGCCGTTCTCCCGGCCACCCCCGCTGTCTGCCATCTCCAGCAGCACCCGGCCCAGCTGCAATTGCGCCAGCGCCCATCGCCGTGGTGATGTTCTGCGGTCAAAACCCAGAAGCGCGCCGCGAAAGGCATCGGCCGCTTGGCCATACTCTTCCGCCGACTCCATGGCGCGCCCGAGCTCCGCCAAGGCCAGTCCTCTTTCGAAATTCGCCATGGCGCGAAGTTCCGCCTGCCCGGCAGTCCCGTTTGCAAGGGACAGCGCGCCAAACTCTTGCACGGACTTCCGTAATGGATTGGGGGAGCCCTCGGCGGCGCCCAGCAAGCGGTGGACGCGGCCCGGCAGCAGGCGCCAATCACACTGATCGCCGCTTCCATAGTCGGTGGGCCGCGGCGCCAAACGAAGATCCTCGGCGGCGCGCCTTAGCGGGCGCGGGTCTCCCGTCTGGCGGCCGAGATACATGCGCGCCATGGCCGCCGCGGTTTGCGCTGCATTGGCCCCCTCGAACTGACCGACGGCGCTCAATGCGCCAAATGCCTCCTCGAACTCTCGCGCCGCCTTTTCGAAATGATGGCGCTTTCCATCCCTGCGCCCCAATTCCAATCGTGCCACCCCGAGCGCCTGGCGCGACCGCGCGCGGGCGACGCCGGGCTTCCCGCGGGCGTTGGAAAACGCATCTTCGAAGGCGGTGATCGCCCTTTCAAGATCCTTCGTGCCGCCTCTGATCCGGGCGTAGGCGGCATGAACCTCACCCATATCATGACGCGACAGCGCCCAGCGCGCGCTGTGCCCTTCCGTCCGGTAAAATTGTGCGGCGCTCCGCAAAACTTTCAGCGCCTTTTCAAGTGATCCGGGATCGCGGCGAATTTGCCCTAATGCGAGCAGCGCGCGCCCTTTCACGTGCCGCGCCGCCGCCATGTCGAGCGAAGAGTTCTCCTCTGACAGGATGGCAATCGCCTTGTCCGCCGCCAGGAAGGAACGCTCGAAGGTATCGGGCGCCCTCCATCGCAACCCCCAGTCAAGACAGAGTTTTGCCAAGCTATTCCATATCTGCGCGCGCTCGCGTGCGGGCCGGTCTTCGGGCCAGTTTGTTATTTCGGTATTTAGCTCCCTATAAAGGGCGTCCGGATCGCTCTTCTGCCCGGCATCCAGGGCGAGCCTGAACCGCAGCCAGGCATAGAGATATGAGGCCGCCGCGCCGAGCGGGCCGGCGCACTGGTCTCTTATTTCGTCTATATGGAGCGCCAGTTTCTTCGCCGGTATGGCGAGGAAGCTTGCCCGGCGAAAACCCGCCTCCCGCAGCACCGGCGCCAGGTGAGCGAGCGCCAAAGCAGCGAATATCGGCGCCAGGCCGGGACGCAATTCAAGCGGTACGTCATCAAGAGTCCTCAGACCGATCGTGCCGGGATCGGAATGCGCGGCCAGTTTGGGGCTCGCAAGAAAATGGAGCCGTGCGGTCACTGCGCCCTTGACGCACTCCGCCCAAATGAGAACCCCGGGCCGGTCCGCGGGCAGGATGTTGGCGATCGTCTCCGGCGCGTTGGCGAGAAGCCGTGTCCAGGCCTCGCGATCGGCGGGAAAGCGCCGGCGCAAAAGTCCGGTCCGGATCGGCAACCGGCGGGGCAGAACGGCAAGCTCGCGCTTCAAGGCGGACCGTAGCCGGCGGGGCAGGCCCGCCCGATCGGCAGCCAAATTGCCCGCAAACCAGATGTGAATTGTTTTTGGGTTTCTGAGTCCAGATTTCGATCGCGGCTCCGCGGCCAGCACGGCGCCGATAACCCATCCGCTGAAGATCAGCAGGAATATGACGGCAAAGATCAGCGCGTCGCTCATTCCGGCAAAGCTCGCACCGGGCAGGTCTGAAACCATGGAGTTTGGGCCTTATGCCGGCAGTTTCCGAACGCGCCGTCTGCTCACCTATCACCGGGCGGACGTCAAGGGTCCGGTGCCGGAGCCTGTGTACAATTCACAGAACGCTCTCCCAATCTCGCCACAGAAATTGTCCGAGAGAGTCACAATCCTGACCTACCCGCGCCCAAAACTCGTGTCATTTCAATGAGTCTTACAGGGATACAAGGCGTCAAAGCCCGGATTAAAACAGTTATGCTTATGATCACTCGCGGCGCGGGGCCGCGGCGGGTCCGGACCTGCCTCGTCGGCATGTTCGTTGGCCTGGCAAGCGTTCTCGCACTTCCCCAGACAGGATTTTCAAAGCCTGATTCACATATGAATGGCGGCACCGCCGCCACGGCACCACTTCGCGCGGCTCTGGTCCGCCCAGGCGATATGAACACGGGCGCCCTATTGTTGCGCTCGACGGACGCGGGCGAATATGTCGAAGCCCCCCGTCTCGCCACGGACGTCAACATCCGGATCACCGGGATCATTGCCCGCGCCGTCGTTACCCAGCGGTTCCAGAACATTACCGACCAATGGGTTGAAGGCGTCTACGTCTTTCCGCTGCCGGAAAACGCCGCCGTCGACACCCTCAAGATGCAAATCGGAACCCGCTTCATCGAGGGCAAGATCAAGCCGCGCGAGGAAGCCCGGATTATCTACGAAAATGCGAAACGGGCCGGCAAAAAAGCAAGTCTGGTGGAGCAGCAGAGGCCTAATCTGTTCACCAATGAGGTCGCAAATATCGGCCCGCGCGAAACCGTGATCGTCCAGATCGAATATCAACAGACGATCGACCGGGACGAGGAAACCTATTCCTTGCGCTTCCCGCTGGTCGTCGCGCCCCGCTACAATCCGAAGGCCAAGGAGCCGCCAGTCGCACAGGTCCTCTTCCGGGACCGGGCCGGAGACACAGGGAAAGCGACCGAAGTCGGGGCTGGCGGCGCGCACGCCGCCGACCCCGTGCCGGACCGCGAAAAAATCACGCCTCCGGTGCTCCATCCCGCGGCCGGCAAGGTCAATCCGGTATCCCTGCAGGTGACGCTCGATGCTGGCTTCGAAATCGGCGGTTTGCGAAGCCACCATCACAATGCCGCCATCCGGCGAACTGGCAAGAATTCGGCGATTATTGCGCTTGCCGAAGGGACGGTTGCCGCCGACCGGGATTTTGAGCTGACGTGGCGGGCGGCGAAGAGCGACGCCCCGCAGGCAAGCCTGTTTCGCGAAATGATCGACGGCGACACCTATTTCCTGGCGATGATCACGCCGCCGGCGCCCGCCGGCGAGGAAAAGCGGCCTCCGCGCGAGGTCATCTTTGTCATCGACAATTCCGGCTCCATGGCCGGATCCTCGATCCGCCAGGCGAAGGCCGCGCTTCTTCTCGCCCTCGACCGCCTCGGCCCGGCCGACAAATTCAATATCATCCGTTTCGACAACACCCATGAGCTTGTCTTCGAGACATCAGTCGATGTTACGCAGGCCTCCATAAACTACGCCAAGCGCTTCATTTCACGTCTCAGTGCGGACGGCGGAACTGAAATGCTACCGGCGTTGTCTGCGGCTCTCGAAGATCAGACACCTGACGACCGGTATCGCGTACGTCAGGTTGTCTTTCTCACCGATGGGGCTATCGGCAATGAGGCGCAGCTGTTTGCCGAAATCGCGAAAAAGAGGGGACGCTCCCGCGTTTTCCCGGTCGGCATCGCCTCGGCGCCGAACAGCTTTCTGATGCGCCGGATCGCGGAGATCGGGCGAGGTGCCTTTACGCATATTGGTTCTCCCGAGCAGGTGACCCAACGCATGAGCGCCCTATTCCGGAAGCTCGAACATCCGGCGATGACGGATATTGCCGCTCGCTGGCCCAAGGATGCCCGCGTCGAAGCCTGGCCCGACCCGCTGCCGGATCTCTACCGGGGCGAGCCGATAATCGTTTCGGCCAAGACCTCCGCCGTGAAAGGCAAGGTAACATTTTCCGGCTGGCTGCAGGATAAGAACTGGTCCGCCGAACTGTCATTGGAAGATGCCGGAACCGGACCGGGCGTCGCCAAATTATGGGCGCGCGATAAGATCGCATCGCTGGAGGCGCGGCGCTATCGCGGTCCCGATTTCAACGAAGTCGACCGAAAAATCGAGGCTGTCGCCATGCGCCACCATCTGGTCAGCCGGCGCACGAGCCTCGTCGCCGTCGACATAACGCCCTCGCGGCCCGCAAATGCGGCACTCGCCCGAACGGATATGCCCGTCAATCTCCCTGCCGGCTGGAATTTCGAAAAAGTTTTCGGAAACTTTCCCCGCGCTCAAGGCATGGAGAAGGACGCCGAGGCGCGCTTGCAGCTCTTTCAGCTCACGGCCGGATCATTCTCGCCGAAACCTGCCGCCAGCACCAATGGCGGCCGCCGAAAGGTTCTGCTGCCGCAAGGCGCGACACCGGCCGACCGCAAGATCCTGACGGGTGTCATTGCGCTCCTCTTCGCCGCGATGTGCACCTTGACCATGATACTTTGGCGAAGTTTCCGCCGTGTCCACGCTTCCCCGCGGCGGATAAGGAGGAGGAGCTGATGCCCGAACGGGGGTCGGTCCGGCTTCTCCTCCGGCAGTCGATCCGCCATTTGACGGGAATTGACTGGATTATCCTCAGCGCCATCGCCGCCGCCGCGCTATTCGGTCTTTGGCAGATCGGCGAAGGCCTCTATATCAAGGCCAAGGCGGCTCTCGCGCAAGTACTCCTCGAACGGGCGTGGGAACGGGCGCTCGCCGGCGCAGAGACGCCAAAACCATGGCCCTGGGCCGATACCTGGCCGATTGCCAAGATTTCGGTCCCCAAGCTTTCCAGAAGCGCCGTCGTATTGAACGGCGTCAGCGGCGAAGCCATGGCTTTCGGCCCCGGCCATCATTCGGAAACCCCAGATCCCGGCCACCCGGGCACGGCGGTGATCGCCGCCCATCGCGACACCCATTTCCAATTCTTGCGCCATGTCGCGCTCGGCGACAGCATTAACGTAACCGGACGCACAGGCAAAACCTATACCTTTGAAGTCACGGACCTGCGCGTCGTACCCTGGTCGGACTCAGGAATCGATCCGGACGCGCCCGGAACACACCTCGCCCTTGTTACCTGCTGGCCGTTCGGCAGCATCAGGCGCGGACCTCTGCGCTATGTGGTCGAAGCAGAGGCTCGTCAAATCAGCCCCTCCAA
>CAYWBS010000008.1:0-18189 GCA_964456215.1 uncultured Hyphomicrobiaceae bacterium | reverse complement strand
AATGCGCCGGTTGGATTGGGCAATGCGTTGCTTCGATATACGCCCGCTTTCCACCTCATGGCGGATGACGGAAATGGCCCAATCGGCGAATCCGGGACTAAGCGCCGGGCCTTTTGTTATCAAAAGGATGTCGTTGCCCGCATGGATGGCGCGGATGAGCCTGTCGCGCATCGCGTAGCCGTCCGCGGCCGCTTCCATGGCCAGATCGTCGGTTATGACAACGCCCTTGAATCCGACGTCGTGCCTCAGGAATTTGCCGATGGCGATATTCGAATATGTTGCCGGCACACGGCCGCCGGGCGAAAAGGTCGGATGAAACAGATGCCCGACCATCACCATATCAAGTATGTTCCGTCCGGCCAGCACGCGGTAGGGATCGAGCTCCGCCTCCGTCCAGCTTGTCGTCAAATCAACCAGCCGCCGGTGACTGTCGGTTCGGCTGCTGCCGTGACCCGGAAAATGCTTGACGGCGGTCAGCAGGCCGGCGTCGCGATGGGCGGCGATGAAGGCCTGCGCGAAAGCGATAACCAGGTCCGGCCTGCCGCCGAAGCTGCGGCTGCGGCCGGCGATGATGGGATTATCGGGATTGAGGTTGAGGTCGAGAACGGGGCCGAAATTCAGGTTGAACCCGGACGCGGCCATCTCCCTCGCCAGCTTATAATAGATCCGGTAAGCGTCGCTCGGATCGAGGGACTTCGCCAGGCTCGCGGCATCGGGCGTTTGGGTGAAGCCCTTGCCGCCGGAGAGGCGCTGCACGCGGCCACCTTCCTGATCCGCTGAAATGAAGGGCGGCAGGCGTGCTCCGGCCCTCCGGAAGAGCCCGGTCAGCTCGCGGACCTGTTTCGGGCCGCGCACGTTGCGGTCCATGAATATCACGCCGCCGAGGCGGTCTTCTCCCAGTTGGCGCGCGATGGTCCTCGGGCCCGGTTCCAGCGGCGCAACGCCGTCGAAGCCGATCAACAACATCTGCCCGATCATGTCTTCAAGAGAGGCCGTCTTCCGGCGCGATCCGGGGCGGCGTTGTCCCGGTTCGCCCGCTTTCGATGGCGGGCTGATCTTTTTCGGCTGAACCGCCGCCGTTTTCCTCGCTGGCGGGAATGCGGGATCGGTCGATTGCTGGGCGAGGGCCGTGGCGGGGACGGGGGCCCAAAGGATCAACGAGACCCAAAGCAGCCGGCGAAGCCGGGAATGACGGCATTTCCGAACGCCCGGGCCGCCGTCAGGGGGAATCGCCGGCCTGGTGTGTCTCTGATGGCGGGGAACGCGTTGCCGAAATCTTTGCATATGCGGAACTGAGCACTTAATATTGATTTGAAAGATCGTCTCCAAAAGATGCAATTTTGCCGCAAAGATTGCGAAAATTGCGTCCGGCGCTAAAGTGTTTCCGGAAAAACGGGTACCGGTATTCCGTCCGGAAACACGAAAAATAAAAGGGCCAGAGTGTTCGAACTAATCAAGGGAAAGCGAAAACACTCCAGGGCCGGGGCAATTTGCCGTGACAAAAACGACCAAGATATGGCTCTTCGAAGCAGGGATTGCGGTTTGATGCGCATTGTCGAGGTCTTGAAGGCCGGGTGCAGCCCGGGCGGAAGGCGCATTCCGCCGGCCGTCGTGATCGCCGTCTTTCTCGCCCTCATCCCGGCGCCGGTCCCGGCGGCCGTGCAGCAGGCGCTTCTGCAGGTTCAGGAGGGCGGCGCGGCGCTGCTTCGCGGCAATTACGCCAAGGCCCTTTCCCATTACAATGAGGCGCTGAATACGACGGGCCTGCCGGAGTCGCGCCGGGCAACCGTTCTCAATGATCGCGGCGTCGCCAAGTGGCGGCTGGCCCGGCGCAAGGAAGCGATCGAGGATTTTAACAACGCCGTCGAACTCTATCCCGAATATGCCGCCGCCTATAACAATCGCGGCAACGTTCTCCTCGAACTCGGTCATCTGGAGGTGGCCATCGAGGATTTCGACCGCGCTATCACGCTTTCGCCGAATTATGCCGCCGCGTTCAACAATAGAGCCAACGCTCATCTGACCGCCGGCCAGCCGGAGAAAGCCATAGCTGATTTCCGCAAGGCCATCCTGCTGTTGCCGACCAATCCCGTGCCCTACAATGGCCGCGGCAAGGCGCAAAGCGCTCTCGACCGGAACTTCGGGGCCTTGCGGGATTTTTCCAAGGCTATCGCGCTGAACAGCAAATACGTTACCGCTCATTCGAACCGGGCGCTGATCTATTCCCGTATGGAAGACTATTCAAAGGCACTCCAGGATTTCACCGTCGCCCTCGGCGGCAACACGGAGAACGCGGAACTCTATTTGGAGAGCGCCAAGGTCTACGCCGAGCGCAAGGACTATCGCACGGCGTTCAAGCATTATTCCAAGGCGATCGAATTGGACCCCGATAATGCGAAGATCTTCGGCTCGCGCGCGGAGCTCTACGAGAAGTTGCGGGATTTCGAACGGGCGCTGGCCGACGTTTCGCACGCCTTGATGCTCGATCCCGACTTTGCGGAGGCTCACGCGACGAGAGCGGCGATACACCGTGCGCTGGACGATTCGCAAAATGCGCTCGCGGACGCCAACAAGGCTCTCGAACTCGATCCGCGAATTCTGAAAGCCTATGAGGTCCGGGCGCTCGTCAACGAAGCGGCGGGGAATAATGCCGCGGCTGAGAAAGACTATCGCGCCATGCTGAAGCGCGACCGGCTTTCGAAAGCGGCGCAGGAGGGCATTGAACGGTTGACGGGCGTTCCGCCCGAGACGGACCTCGAGCAGGTCGGTGAGCCGCTCGACAATTGGGTGATCAGAAAACTGCCCGGCGGTAAATATGCGGCGACCAACGAGAGATACAGAAAATTGCGGGTGCCGCTTGAAATGTATGGACCCGGGACGCCCCAGCTCCTTGAATGGTCGCGGCTGACCCGGCAGTATAACGGCATCGGCATGCTGCGCTATTACGCCGGGAAGAGTGCGGCGCATAACGACGCGCGAACGGAATATATCGCGGTCGTCGACTTGTACGGAAACAAGATTGCGACAATCGAGCCGTTCAAGTGGGGCAGTAAGACGGCTGATTGGAATTGGAAGGATGGTTTTGTCGAGGTCACCGATCCGGATGGCGTGGGCAACACCACGCGCCTGCGCCGTCCGCAGCCAAGGGTGGCGCCAACGGAAGAGGTCACCGGCTGGTGGTGGGGCGGCGGATCCGATGATAGTTTGGGGCAATCCGACCGGTCTCGATCGGCGCGGGACAATCGGTCGAACAAACAACATCGCCGGCGCGAGCGAAGCCGTGGCCTGTTCGATTTCCTGTTTCGCTAAACTTTCCGCGCGTGGCCCCGCAAACCGGCCTGGCCGGGTTTCGGTCGTTTTTTCCAGTCGTTATTTCTGATCGTATCGCTGAAGGGATAGCGCCGAATCGGATAATGTCGTCCGCGTGGGGTGTTGGCTCGCGGCCTTTTCCAGACCGTCAGAATGGCTCCGGATTCAGTGAAAGGGCTTTAGCGCCTGTGGATGGCGGGGAAGTCCATCGCGTAAATCCAAGGGTGTTCGGGTGCCTGTGTAGGCGCGTCGGTGTCAGACGCGGAACACGAGGGCAGGGAACGAGGGGGCGCGGTTGACCGTTCTTCGAAAATTACCGGAACACCGTCGCTCGGCGCCGAGCGATGGTTCGGGAAGCCATTTGCTGAAACCCTTCGAGGGAGCGTTCGCGCATCCGGATCATGATGAAATTGCCGATGCCCTCCTTCGCTATGTGTCGGAACAGGACCGTCCGGCGTCGATGGCGAACGTGGTCTCGTTCGCCGATCCAAGGTCGGCGCGCGGCGAAAGCCGCGATGCCGGCGCCGGGGAGCTGTCGCGGGCGGAAGCCCTGACGCGCTTCAGAACGCCGCAAGGTCGTGGAGCGGATGCCCGCCGCCGGCCGCCGCCGGCTGCTCATCCCGGGCCCATGGTCCGGGACCTCCCGGAGGCGAATGCGGCGGCGGAACCGGGGCGTCCGGGGCAGAGTTCCCGTTCCGGCGACGACGTCTTTGCAGTGGATGCGCGCCCGCCCAGACGCAGCCCCGGGCCATACCGGCACGGGGCGCCGGGCGACGCCCATTCTGGTCGTTCCGCAGCGGTTCAAAACCGGCCGCAAAACAGTGACATTCGACATAACAGAACGCTGTCGCGGGCGCCCTCCGCGGCGGCGCGCCCCGAACCGAAAATTGCCGCTGCCGAGCGTTTTCGGCCGGTGGTGGTGGGCGATGAAGACGAGATGCGCCAGCGGCGCATGGCGGTTTATTTCGGCAAACGGCCGCTATGGACGGCGTTTTTGCTGTTTGCGGGCGCCCTTTTGATCTTCAACCCGTCGCAATACCATCCGGTCTACGGATTCGAGCTGACATTGGACCGGGCGTTTTTCGTCGGCCTGGCCGCTTTCCTGGCTGCGGTTTATTTCCGTTATATGCGGGTGCAGCAGCCGACCGACGAGGAGGTCGATGAATGGACCGCCGATGATTTGAAGGCCGTGGAGGCCCGCGCGCTGGAGCTTATCGACCTCGATGGCCGGCAGGTGATTTCGGAACCTGTCGTCCTGACGGGATTTCCCGAAATCGAACGGCTGTCGGGCACGTTTCATAACAGCCGCTACGGCAAGGACAATATTCTCAGATTTACGCCGCGCGCCATGACGGTTCTCCGCTTCACCAGGGACGTGGTGGTCACTTATCAGGGCGCCGCGGATCTCATTACCGGGCAGATCATCTATGAAAGGACGTCGGAGTTTTTCTACCGTGAAATCGCCTCCGTCGGACTGCAAAAATCGGGCGCCCCCCGCGACATCGGGTTTTTTGTCCGCTGGCAAAACAGGATTGCCCTCTGGCGGCGGACGATCATTGACCACGTCAACCGCATCCTTTCCGGGCAGCCGGTGGACGCCGCCGTCCGGCGCAATATGCGGGAAGTCTTTCAGATCAGGTTGCTCGACGGAGAGACGATCAACATTGTCCTGAGGGACGGGCGTTTGGCCGGCCGGCGGATGAATGATGAGATTTCGACCACCAGCGACGATCGGATTATCGGTGCGGTTCGGGAATTCATCGCCAGGATGAAGAACGAGCAACTCAGCGGCTGATCCGCCTGCGGATGCGCCGCAGATCGGAATTCAGGCCGCCGGACTTGGCGGAGACAGGCGGAAGGCGGGGCGAGGCCCGGATGCCCGGCCGCTCTCTTCCGGGATGAGGATAAGCCACGGAAAAGCGTCGGATTTCAATAATTTCACCCGCGCCACTTGCACTTCATCGCTCGGCACTTAAACTTGCCGGTGGCAGAAAGCGATTCGGGGAGTTTTCAAAGTGGGGATAGCTAAGCCTGAACATGCTCCGGCCCGCGCGCATGGCGGCGGCACACGCGAAAGGCCACGGCAGGCGACGGACACCGCCTTTTCGGCGGAGTGCGGCGATATCGGCTTTCCCGAGCCAATTCAAAGCCTGGCTCAATCCGGCCAAATCACAGCGGATGAGGAAGCCCTGGCGAAGGCGTTCTACCGCGACGTTCACCGCTCGGGACTCCTGAATTCACTCATCGAACCGTTTGGCGGCGAAGCCGCTTCGGAAGCCGGCAGCGAGGCGGGCTGCAGCGAAACCATGGCGCGACTGCGCGGTGTGTTCAGTCTGCTGGATTCTCTGGATGAGCGTCTCCTGGCCACTGTCTGCGCGCTCATCCTGGAGTTGAGATCCACGGCTGAAGACAGGCCGCTGCGGGTCGAGGAAGTCGGGCGGCGGGTGATGGGCTACGCTTCTCCGGAAGCCAATGGCGCGGCGGGCGCGGCGCTGTTGCGGGCCGCGATTTGGGCCATCCGCCTTGGTTACAAAAATCCGGTGATCTGCAAAGCGCTGTTATCGGATAGATCCGGCCAGAAGGCCTTTGAGGCCAAGCGCAAGGCGGCGTGAGCAGGCCTGAAGCCTTTTTCTGCGGCCGGTGAAATTCAGCCGGTCCGATCTTTCGCGACAGGGGGCAGAGAATGTGGGCGGTCACTATCCCGATCCGACGGCCGCGGATTTTCCCGGCTGGTTTTTTCCCGAGCCGCCCTAGTTTCCTCAAATCGATTGCTTATCTTCACCTGGAGCGTGATTGATCAAAGAGTAGGCAAACCCAAACATCCAGCCCCAAAAATAGACCAAAGATGGCAAACCGGGAATTTGTTAAGCGCAGTGCGGCGCTCGTCTTGCAGCCCTTGCTGATACGCTATTTTCTGGCGGGTTTCGTATCGACGGCTGCCTATGTCGTTTTATATTTCGTCTTAACGCATTTGGGTCAGCCGAATGGCGTGAGCTCGTACCTGGCTTTTGGACTGAGCGTCGTGGTCCAATATTTAGGGCTCGCTCATTATGCGTTCCGGGTGGAAATGGCGGATGTGTTTCAACTTGCCCGGTTTGCGGTGACCGTCATATTTGGTTTTGCCGTTTCCGGCCTGGTGATGGAGCAGACCGTAGGCACGTCCGATGTTGTACAATTCGCGGCGTTGATGGTGATTACGGCGATTGTTGCCGGATTCAATTTCTGTATGTTTTTCTTCTGGGTCTTCGTCAGACGCGCCGCGGTTTAGGGCCTATTTTCCGCGTGCACCGTGAGCGGCCGGGCACGGAGGTGTTCGCCCCTGAATGCCCGCCTCAAGCGCGGTTATGACGAGATTGTTTTGCGGCCTCACCTGTCTCCTCTTCGTCGTCACCGGGCTTGACCCGGGACCCATATTCTAATTCTCCGTATGGCGCGCATGAAATCCGGCATTTGTCGAATTGCGATCGGATTTTGGTCCTCCACCCCGGCGCCGCCTTTTCAAGCCGTCACCGGCCCTCCTTATGCCGGGGGAGGGATGACGTCCAAACCAATGCAAGCACATCCCTCCCCTCGACGGGGAGGGTGGGCCGCGGCGCGGAGCGGCGCAGGCCGGGTGGGGTGGAACCAGCGGCGCTTTTGTTGTCCCCCCCACCCATCGGTGCGAGGGACAAACAGGACGTTTGGGCTAAACACGACGGCAGCGGTCTTCGCGGAGAATCCAGCGTCAAGTTTGTAAACTACTTGGCCTTGCCGCACGATGCCTTAATCATTGCCTCGGCGTGCTTTACGCCTTCCCGTGCCGAACGAAGGCTGTTGCCGGTCGGATCGAGCTGACGGCAGCCCTTCCACATGGCGGCAACCTCAACCATCGTCGCCTTGAAGATCTTTGCCGATTTGCAGAGCCCGATCCCTTCGGCCTTGAGCTGATCGTTCTGGCGCTGCAATCTTGAGGTCATACGACGGGCATCCGCGTCGCAATCGGTCGGGGTGGCACGGACGGCAGGTTTTTTGGCAACGGCTTCGCGACCGCGTAACGCGGTTCTTTTGCGTTCTCTCGGAGAGCGTGCCGGCAGCTCGACGGCGCCCGGAGACGCCCTGACCCGGCCCGCGGCCGAGGTCGTCACCCGAGCCCTTTTGTCGACGACTTCCCGTCTTTCAAAAGCCGCTTCCGTCGGCTCGCTCCGTGTCGCGTTAAAGAGAGAAGTCAGGGGATTGCGTCTCAGAAGCTCCGCGCCTGTGGAACCGCATCCGGCAACCGACACGCCAATCAGTGCTGCGCAAACGAACGCTCTCATTGCCACTCCAACGGCCACGTGCAAACTTTCTACCCAACGAAAGATACAATAGGAGCGATAAAACGCTATTGCCAAGTGAGACGCCCCACGAAAAAGCTCATTGCCAACAACTTTGTTCCTACCGTTATCGGTTGGCTCAAAGGATATGGACATGCAAAAGTGGCAAAATTGGTGGTGGGGGTTTTTTGTCGATCCGCGCGCTAATTTCTTGCCGGACGCGGCGGTTCAATGATCGGGGACATGATGTCATCCCGACCTGCGGCCGACTTGACCGCAGACGGGCAATGACCACGGCTACCAATCGGTCCAATTCGAAAGCGCGAACCGGGCGCCGGGTGGAATAATTCGAAAGTGATATTGTAGCGATGGGTCGCAATCGTTTACGCTGACCGGGGAATTTGCTTTCAGCTGGTGCAATCGGCTTCGTACAACAGGGAACGATGTGCAGGCGAAGCGGAGCATCCCACGGACGTGAAATGCGTGACCAGGGAATGACTGGCCGTTTCGTCGATGCGCGCAATCGCCGGTTTCAAGGTGGTTTCCCGGTGATTATCTCCAACGCTCCAGCCCGATCGACCGGACGCTGAAATATAGTCGAAAGCCCGTCTGGCCAGGGCGAAAGGTGCTTGGTAGGATGTTACTCGAATTTCTGTCGGATCCGTGACTGGATATGAGGAAGCGAACCGACTCATTCCTAGGACATCGGTCACGGTAATTGATCTTGGATGGAAGGGGCCGATGCAGGCACCCTTAGTTGGAACAGGGAGGATGCAAAGTGAAGTTTGTCAAGACTGTAGCTATGGCACTGGCTTTCGCGGCAGGCGCCGTAAGTGCTTCGTTTGCGGGGACATTGGACACGGTCAAATCCAAAGGACATGTCCAGTGCGGGGTATCGGGAGGCCTGCCGGGATTTTCGGCGCCCGACGATAAGGGACAAATGGCAGGCATGGACGCTGATGTATGTTACGCCGTTGCCGCTGCCGTGTTCGGCGATCGCAGCAAGGTCAAATTCACCCCGCTGACCGCAAAAGAGCGATTTACCGCCCTGGCGTCCGGCGAAGTCGACGTCCTGTCGCGCAATACCACGCACACGCTTCACCGCGATACCGCGCTCGGCATCAATTTTACCTATTACAATTACGTCGATGGGCAGGGTTTTCTGGTGAAGAAGACGCTTGGTGTGAAAAGCGCCAAGGAACTGGACGGTGCGGCGGTGTGCGTGCAGGCAGGCACGACAACCGAGCTGAACCTCGCTGATTATTTCCGCACCAACAACATGAAGTTTAAGCCTGTTGTTTATGATACGACGCCGCAGACCCGCGAAGGCTTCGACAAAGGCTCATGTGATGTCCTGACGTCGGACAAGTCGCAGCTTGCCGCGATCCGCACCGAGCTCAAGGATCCGGGCGGCGCCGTCATCCTTCCGGAGACGATTTCTAAGGAGCCGCTCGGCCCCGTAGTCCGGCAGGGCGATGACCAGTGGTTCAACGTTGTGAAGTGGGTGCTCTTTGCCGTCATCAATGCTGATGAGCTCGACGTGACGTCCAAGAACGTAGATGAAATGAAGAAGAGCGATAATCCCAACATCAAGCGTTTGCTCGGCGTCGAAGGCGAAATGGGCAAGGATCTCGGTCTTTCCGCCGATTGGGCCTACAATGCCATCAAGCAGGTCGGTAATTACGGCGAAATGTACGAGCGCAATGTTGCGCCCCTCGGCATTGCCCGCGCCGGCAGCGTGAATGATCTGTGGACCCGCGGTGGCATCCTATATGCGCCGCCGATCAGGTAAGAACAGGGAAAACGGCCGGTCATTCATATGACCGGCCGTTTCGTCTTTCCAGGCTCGTTTCAATCGTCTGAAAAGTTTTCTGCGTGACCGAAACAACTCGAATACCCTGGCATCGGAATCCCCGGGTCCGCGCCATTGTTGCCCAGGCGGCAATGCTGATATTCATCGTCTGGGCTCTTACGACGATCTTTCACAATACCATTCACAATCTTGAGGAACGCGGCATCCAGACCGGATTCAGCTTTCTCAATACGGTGGCGCCCTTCGGAATCGGGTTTTCGCCGCTCATCGAATTCAAGCTGGGGACGAGTACCTACTGGGACGTTTTTTTTATTGGCATTCAAAACACCATCGTGGTCAGCATTTTCGGAATTATTGCAGCGACCATTCTCGGGTTCATCATCGGAATTTTGCGCCTCGCGCCAAACTGGCTCATGTCGCATTTTGCCCTCGTTTATATTGAAGCGTTCCGGAACATTCCTGTGCTTTTGCAGATCATGTTCTGGAATTTCGCGATTTTTCTGCCGCTACTGCCGTCGCCCCGGGAAAGCCTTACACTGGCCGACAGCCTCTTTCTGAACGGACGCGGGCTCTATGTTCCGAAACCGATCGTCGAAAACGTCATCGGGTTCTGGAGCCTCGTCGCGCTTACCGTTGCGGCAATTGTGGGGATTTATTTTCTCGTCCGATGGGCAAGGAAGCGCCAAGATGAAACCGGTGAACGTTTTCCGGCCGGGCTTGTAGGCCTGGGTGTATTGGCCGGCGTTCTCATTATTGGTTATTTCGTAACTGGAAGCCCTGTCTCCCTCGAGCTGCCGCAACCGAGCCGCTTTAATCTGACGGGCGGCATGGAAGTTCCCTTGCCGCTCTTCGTGCTGTGGTTTTCGCTTTCAACCTATACGGCCGCCTTCATCGCCGAGCAGGTCCGTGGCGGAATTGAAGCCGTCGCAAAAGGTCAGACTGAAGCCGCCAGCGCGCTTGGCCTGCAGCGTGGCCAGATGTTGCGCCTCGTTGTTATCCCGCAAGCGATGCGGGTAATTGTTCCACCGACCATCAGCCAGTTTTTGAACCTAACAAAAAACTCATCCCTTGCAACGGCAATCGCCTTTGAGGAGATCGTCAATATCTGGGCCGGCACCGCGCTTAACCAGACGGGACAGGCGCTCATCATTATCGCCATGACGATCGCCGTCTACGAGTGTCTGAGCCTGTTCACGTCGTTCGTGCTCAATATTTATAACAAGCGAATTCAGCTGGTGGAGCGGTAAGACCGTGGACGGGCAAACAATAATTTTCGAAAAGCAGCCGGATCGGCCGCCGCCCATTTCGGAAGTGGGAGTCATAGGCTGGGTCCGCACAAACCTATTCGGTTCGACGCTCAATACGATCCTGACGCTGCTTAGCCTGTATTTTCTCTACCTGCTGATCCCGCCATTTGTCGATTGGGCGATCATCAATGCAAATTGGATAGGTGACGACAAGTCCGTTTGTGATTCGAATAGGGCGGGCGCTTGCTGGGCATTTATCGCGGCGCGCTTCAATCAGATCATGTTTGGTCTCTATTACGGCGCCAATCCGGATCAGATCTGGCGCCCGGCATTGGCCTTCGCGCTTCTCGTCGCTCTCGTCATTCCGCTCTTCATTGAGAGATTTCATTATAAGCTTCAGTTGGGCGCCTTTATTCTGTTTGGTTTTCCGTTCATAACCTTCGCCCTCATTCATGGTCGATGGCTGGGTTTGCCCGTCGCCACCACCAGCGAGTGGGGCGGCTTCATGCTGACTTTTGTCCTGGCAAGCGTCGGGATCGTCGGAGCGCTGCCGATCGGCATATTGCTGGCGCTCGGCCGCCGCTCCGAGCTTCCGGTGGTCAGAACCGTTTCCGTCGGCTTTATCGAGTTCATCCGCGGAACGCCGCTGATAACGATTCTGTTCATGGCGTCCGTGATGCTGCCGCTGTTCTTTCCTTCGGAGATCGATTTCGACAAAGTCCTGAGGGCCATGATCGGCATCACCATGTTTCAGTCGGCGTACACCGCGGAAGCCATTCGTGGTGGCTTGCAAGCCATCCCCAAGGGGCAATACGAGGCAGCGGACGCACTCGGCCATAGCTATTGGAAAAAGATGGCCTTTATTATTTTGCCGCAGGCGTTGCGTATTTCGATTCCCGGTATCGTCAACACCTTCATTTCGCTGTTCAAGGATACCTCGCTGGTCTCCATTATCGGTCTCCTGGATCTCCTCAATATGTCGCTGACGGCGAGCCGGTCGCTCGAGTGGAAGGGGTACGATGTCGAAGGGTTTACGTTTGCGGCATTTATCTTCTGGATCTTTTGCTATGCAATGTCCCGCTACAGCCGGGCGATCGAGAACAAGATCGACAAGGCAACGAAGCACTGAGGAAGTGAAGTCATGACCGAAACATCAGCCGCTCAAAACGGCGGGTCCGACAGCTCCGGCGAGGCCGCCACGGACGCCGTGATCGAAATGATTTCGGTCAACAAATGGTATGGTCAGTTCCATGTCCTCAAGGACATCGACATGTCGGTGGCCCGTGGCGAGCGCATCGTTATTTGCGGACCATCGGGTTCGGGCAAATCGACATTGATCCGCTGTATCAACCGGCTGGAAAGCCACCAACAGGGCACGATCAAGGTCGACGGGATAGAGCTCAACGACGATGTGAAAAACATTGACGATATTCGCCGTGAAGTCGGGATGGTGTTTCAGCATTTCAACCTCTTTCCGCATCTGACCGTGCTCGAAAACTGCACGCTGTCGCCGATCTGGGTGCGCAAAATGCCGAAGCGCGAGGCGGAAGAGGCCGCCATGAGCTATCTGGAGCGGGTGAAGATCCCCGAACAGGCGGCGAAATATCCGGGCCAGTTGTCGGGCGGCCAGCAGCAGCGCGTCGCCATTGCGCGCTCGCTGTGCATGAATCCGAAGATCATGCTTTTCGACGAGCCGACATCGGCGCTCGATCCCGAGATGATTTCCGAAGTGCTGGACGTCATGATCGATCTTGCCGAAAGCGGCATGACGATGCTGTGCGTGACGCACGAAATGGGATTCGCGAAACAGGTCGCCAACCGCGTCGTGTTTATGGATGTCGGCGAGATCGTGGAACAGGCGCCGCCGGAAGAGTTCTTCAACAATCCGAAATTCGACAGAACGCAGCTCTTCCTCAGTCAAATCCTTTCCCATTAAGCTGCAAGAGCGCCACCGGCCCGGCGGCCGGGGCCACAAGCTTACGGGGAGTGAGTGGGAATTCCGCCGGAACGGCCGGGGGAAGGGTCGTGCGGGCGATTATTCCTAACGAGCCGGAAGATGATGGGGTTCTTCGCCAAAGCGATAATTGAAAAGCCGGATTTCGTCGGCATATTTCTCGGCGACGACGGATCGCGTTTGCGGACAGAAAAACTCATAATAGGGTCTGCGGTCGGGGGCTATGCCGATCTTTTCCTCCGGGAAATTGCCGTCGAAGGGAATGCCGAGACGCTCGCAAACATGAAGGAAATCCTGTTCGAAATTCTCGAAACGCCCGACAAAATCGACGACCGGCATGCCGTTCTCGATATAGAGCTGCCCATCCATGGGCAAACGGTGGGTCTTCTTTAGAACGTAATCCCTGAAGGGCGGGACATTCCGCCCCTGCCCGTAGCGCTTCCAAAGATAGTAGGAGACGACCTTTTCCCACGGGTTCCGCTCGAAACAGAACTTGAAATAGCTGTCCCAGATTTCGGCGCCGACCTGGTTTCTTATTTCCCGGGCGGGCATATGCTCATAATACCAGGCCCCCAGCATGTTCGAGTTGCGCGGGAGCAGCTTTCTGACCCATCTCGAATTGGCATAGACGCGCGTTAGCAGATCGTCGCTGTGGAAATTTCGCGGCCGCCCCGACGCCGCGTTGGACTCCATCGGCGTGATAATATCGTGCGGACCACAATAGGGAATGAGCGCCTCCTCCATCGAGCTTCCGGCGGTCTTATGGGTCTTGATGAAGATGAATTTGTATTTGTGACTTATGATCATTCGATAATGCGCAATTTGAAACGGGGCCTACTGATCGGATTGAATTTTACTCAATCGTCAACACCTCGGCGGGACGAGCCAACCGCTCGCTGTCCAGACTCTATATTAGAATTTTATCCTATGCGAAGCGAATTGTTCGATGCTTACGTACCACATGGGTGGGAAAAGGATTTTTGCAGTTTTGCTGGCCGCCGGGGATTGCAATGCACGGTTGCAGTGTCACACCGATGCTCGATCAGGCAGATAGGCTTCGGGGAGGTTTGGCTGTCACCCGAAATTCCCGGCGTCCTTGCAAGTCCGTCTCGAACGGCCGATCAACCCGGTGAATCGCTCTGACAGATTTCTTGGAGAAGGGGCATCAACAACGATTGCCATTCGCGGTCCGCGGCCGCGGCTAAAGACCTTTGCTAATCCGATTTCGTAATTTCAACGGAGACCTGCGCACCGGAATAACCTATGAACTTATATGCAAGCCGGTTCTCCTCGACGAAATCAAAAAACGCTTTGTACTCGTGAAGCTTGTATCCGTGATAGTTGAAAAACTCATCGAAAGCGATTACCGCACCGCTCGCCAGGCGTTCAAGCAGTGTATCGAGTACGTACTTCGTGGATGAATAGATGTCGGCATCGAGGTGGACGAAGCCGACCTGATCATTGCGACTTTCAAGGAATTTGGGAAGAGTCTCATTAAACCAACCGACGACAAGTTGGACATTTTTCCGCACGCGCGGCGGTCGGCCGCCACGATCGAAATTTTGCTTCGAATAGCGATTTCCAGCCCAGTGCTCTGGCAATCCGCTAAAACTGTCAAACCCATAGACCGGTTCATAGTCAAGGCGGCGCGCGATAAAATTGATTGATGGTCCCTTGTAAACACCAAACTCCAACACAAGACCAGCCGGCCGTTTCTGCAGTGCAAAGCCAAGATGTGTAAGCCGGTCGGCAAAAAACATCGCATCCTGCATGTGCGCATCGACAAAGTCCACCGCCTCCACCGTGGCCCTCCGTTGCAGCTCCGAGCGCAACATTTCCGCTTTTTTTGAAATTGCGAAATCGGCGATGCCGACAGCCGCGTCCTTTGCTATGGACTGAATGAGCTTTCGGAAAGGGTTTCGCATGCACGGCTTTCCTGGCCGCTTGAACTCAATTAGGAGTAGCGGCGTTTCAAATATAGAGCTTTAATTGAAACATAGAACACTTTGACAATGGCAGACAGCGGGTTTTGCTTGCTTGGAAAGTACAGCAGGTCTTATCTGAAAAATGGTAAAGCGATGCCCGGCAACCCATCCCTGATTCACGAATATGAGACGATCCATGCCACAACGAATTGGGGTGGGTCATCGGTCAAGAACTTACGCTTCATTCGCCCGCTGGTGCTGCTCCTCAAGCCATCTTCCGTGCTGGATTACGGCTGCGGAAAAAGCATATTGCTGGAAAAGCTGGATCTCGGCGATGGTGTCAAATTATTGCGCTACGACCCTGCAATTCCCGCTTATTGTGAGAGAGTTACGGAACGCGTCGATCTCCTGCTCAACATTGACGTTTTGGAGCACATCGAGGATGAGGATCTCGATGCCGTGATCAGCGATATGGCGGCGTCTTCGAAAAACGCGATCATTATGGTGGACACCCGTCCGGCGGTGTTGAACCTGTCAGACGGCCGAAACGCACATGTCAGCCTTCACCCGCATGAATGGTGGCGGGCGCGATTGGAGCGTCAATTCGGCAAGCTGTACCCAATCAAAGTCAAACGCGCCTCCCGCGCGGCATTTAGAACCTGGCCGCTGTCTCCGCGACAGCGCCTGCGGCTGGCATTGCTGCGTATTATGGAAACAGTGCGATTTCTGGGGCGGAGGATTGGAGGCAGCGAATACTGAGCGCGGTCAAGCAGCGGTAAAAAGGTCGGGCATCGGCGCGGTGCGCTCATATCCGGATGGGAAATATCATCGCCAAGCGACGAAGTTTGATCTTCGCGTCCCGCAAACGATGGCTGCCTCGGCGGGCAGGTTTTTTTCTAACGCTGCCTGAAGAGGGCAAGTCTTTCGGCGAGCCTGTCGGCCAGGATTTCGAGATGATTCTCACCCATTGGCGTTAAGCGATCGAGCCGCTTTTGAATATTGCCGACCGTCAGGTCTTCATTCATTATTTGCCGGTCCAGCCAGTTTTCGTTTTGCAATTGCCTCAGATAGGCAGCGTCGTCAAAGTCCGGTTTGCAATGAGCCGGTCTGAGGGCGATCACGGGTTTGCGGGCGCACACCGCTTCCGTAATCATCGAGTTTGAGTCTTCCGTCACCAGGATGGCCTTGGCCCCCAGGCAGTATTTGAAATTTTCTCCGGGCTTTACGTCGCTGAAGCCCACGAAGCTGAAGTTGCTGTGAACGCCGGATAGCGCCTTCAGTTTGCCGGCGATCGCGCGATCCGTCCGCCGGGAAGTTACCACGGTCACTAGACATTTACCGGCTGCCTCCTCGACGTATCTTAAAAGCGCATGCCATTCGTGGTCGGAATAGCGATGGGATTTTGTGGAGCCCCCTATCAGAATACATAAATCCGTCGGCGCGACCTCATTGGTCTCATCGTCCGGATCAACGGGGTTTGGCTTGATGACGATTTCATGGTTCGGCCTGTCCTTCATCGTTTCCCGGGTTGTCAAAATCACTGTGAAATGGGCCGGCCGCAAATTTCTCAATGAGCCCGCTAAGACGTTCTCGCAGCCGAAGATACGCGCGAGGGCCGCATTGGCGATTAATGTGTCGCCGCCCGCAGAGACAATAAGATCCGGCTTGTCGCGCGGCATGTCGGTTGAATAGGACAACCCATAAATGAGACGCGCATCTAGCCACCCGGTGTTTAACAAGGCCCGGCTTAGTTCCTTGGAAGAGAGAAGGCGAGGCTCTATCGTCAGCCGGTCGACGTGCACGGGGAGCTTTCGCGCTACCGCTTTCACGACACCTTCGCTTTGGTGAAAATGACCCGGTCGTTTGTCGCGGATGAGCAGAATTCTCAGTGCCGTACCAGACGTCGGTTTTGGAATGTTCTCGTCCATGGCATCAACTATGGCTTCCTCGGCCAGAGCCGACGGATACATCCGGCGTCCGGTTGAGAATATTCATGGGTCCCGATTGCCGTGTCGGCGGCATTGCGAAACACGTCCGTAAACTACCGATAGGACAGTAGTATACTGCCGCGAGAGCAACGCAAATGATAGCCATGTGTTCAATGGGGAGAGGCGGATTCGGCGAAATTTCTTCAATGGTTAATGGTCAGAGACCTGCTCCGGGGGCACTGCGTCGCCTAAGGAGGTGCCCAATAGGGCTTGCACCTGCAGAAATCGCCAATCATCGGCACCTGCCTGGCCAATCCGCACCTCACCCGCCCTGTTTGTTCGATCTGCAGCGCGGATTAACTTGATTGCCTAGCGGTGTTGGGGTCAGAGTGCTGTTGAAATCCGTCACGGATTGATGGGCTGGTAGAGAGGCAGGTATTCGGGAGCGCAATATGTCCGTCGAGAGCGTGGAACATCATTCAGCGAGCACTAGCGAATCTTCCGGCTGGCAGCACCGGCTCTACGATCTGCTGCGCGAGAACGGCGTGACCCAATTCGCCTATGTGCCCGATGCCGGCCACGCCATTCTCATTGATCGCTCGCTTGCCGATGGCGAGGTTCACTCAATCGCCCTGACGACGGAGGAGGAGGGCGTGGCGCTCGCCGCCGGGGCGCATCTCGGCGGCGCCCGCGCCGTGCTGATGATGCAGAGCAGCGGCGTCGGCAACTGCATCAATTTTCTCTCTTTGATCAAAGGCGGGAAGTTTCCGTTTCTGACCCTGATCAGCATGCGCGGCGAATACGGCGAGGGCAATCCCTGGCAGTTTCCGATGGGACAGGCCGTAACTCCGGTCCTCGAAGCAATGGGGATCATCTGTTTATCCGTCGAGACACCGGACGAGGTGGTGCCCACCGTGCAGGCCGCCCTGACCATGGCATTCAAATCGGGAAATGGCGTCGCCGTATTGCTGACCCAGAAGCTGATCGGCGCCAAAGCGTTCTAGGAGGTGAAAATGGACGCGAGCGACGGCCCTTCGACAGACTCGGCCGGAAGTCCGGCATTCGTGCTCGATCGCCGGGAAGCTGTTCCGAGGCTGATCGGCAACCATGAGGATTTCCTCATCGTGACCGGCCTCGCCGGAACGGCGCGGGACGTCGCGGCGCTGACCAATGACGGCGCGCATATCTTTACCATGGCCGGCGCCATGGGTGCGGCGTGCATGACGGGGCTCGGACTGGCGCTCGCCCGTCCCGAGAAGCAGGTGCTGGTGGTGACCGGGGACGGCGAACTTTTGATGAATGTCGGCGCGCTGGCCACGATCAGCGTGATCAATCCTTCCAACCTCGCCATTCTGTGCGTCGATAACGGCCACTACGGCGAGACGGGCTATCAGAAAAGCCACACCAGCCGCGGCGTGGATTTGGAGAAGATGGCCCAGGGCGCCGGGCTTAACGTCACCTGCACGGTTCAGAGCGATGCGGAAATCGAGGCCGGGGCGCGCATGCTGAGGCAAAGCAACGGCACGGCCTTTGTCGTCCTGCGCGTCACGCCGGACGATCCGCCGTCCTTCAAGCGCCTGATGGACCCCGCCGCGGCGCGGGTGCGTTTCCGCTCCGCCTTGCTCGGCCAGCCCTGATGGTCTCCTATCCCATGTTCCGGAACTGCTGCTAGAGCGTGTTCATTTTAGATGGACACGCGATAGGCCGCGACTGCGGCCCGG